>JAUXAH010000235.1 GCA_030614945.1 Phycisphaerae bacterium | reverse complement strand
AAGCCGAGCGGGGAGGGAGAATAAGAAGAAAAAGCTAAAGCGGTTGCTTGACAAACAATACTCTATAGTGTTTGTTTATGTAGTCCAGTTCTTTTGCATGGAGAAACTCGATACAGTGCCCAGAACGAAAATCATAGCTACATTAGGCCCTGCCACCAGCAATTACACTGTCTTGCGGAAAATGTTCGCAGCTGGTCTGGATGTAGTCAGGCTGAATTTTTCGCACGGCAGCCATAAACAGCATCTTGATTCCATCAGGCTTGTCCGCCGGATAAATAAAAAGTACAGACGACACATTCGGATAATGCAGGACCTCGAAGGCTTTCGAATCAGAATCAGACGATTTAAAGGCACCAAAACAAAGTTCTTAAAGAAGCGAACGGTGGTATGGCTGACCAACGACCTCAATGCCTATGGCCCGAAAACAATACCATTTGACTACAAAGGGGACCTGGGCCGGATAAAGCCAAAACAACTCATCTATATTGATGATGGTAAGCTGCTCCTTCGTGTTAAGAGCACCTCCGGCAGCAGCATAAAGGCAGAGGTTTTGGAGGGAGGCATTCTTGGGGAAAGAAAAGGCGTAAATATTTCTGATGCTGACCTTGAATATGAAGGGATAACCGAAAAAGACAAAAAAGACATCGAGTTCGGCATAAAACACAAAGTTAACTATATCGCTCTTTCGTTCGTACGCGACGCCAATGATGTTATTAAAGCAGGCGAACTTATAAAGCCAGGATTACCTAACTGCCTGCTTGTAGCGAAAATAGAAAATAGACGGGCTATTGAAAACATAGACAAGATAATTGATGCTTCCGATGGAATAATGATAGCACGGGGCGATATGGGTGTTGCCGTCCCACTCTATGAGGTCCCCATAATTCAAAAGCGTATAATAAAAAAATGTAATGCCGCAAAAAAATTCGTAATTACGGCTACCCAGATGCTGGAACATATGACCGAACACAGCAGACCGACGCGTGCCGAGGTTGCCGACGTCGCCAATGCCATTATTGATGGCACTGACTTCGTTATGCTCTCAGGTGAAACTGCTGTCGGCCTTTTCCCTTATCAGTCTGTCTTGATGATGAACGATATCATCAAGTTTACCGAAAAATACATATCAGGATTGTAACGATCTATGCGAGTTACATAGGAATGATTTTTCACAAACCTTTTAATTTCAAAGGCTTGTGAACTGGGCGGTACTGGACTTGAACCAGTGACCTCCTGCGTGTCGAGCAGGCGCTCTAGCCAACTGAGCTAACCGCCCCTGATGTATTTGGCTACAGTATGAGTAAGAAAACGCAAAAATCAAGCATTTTTATGCAAAACTGCCTTCCAAAAAAAAATGAGCTATAAAGCCAACTGAGGAACGTGTTCGACCGGCTTTCCCTGCCGATAAACGTAAGATGTGATAGTAACGTAAGTTACAGCAGATTTTTTGCGGCTAATAACAGGAGGCGGGAATGGCTCGATGTAAAGTATCCACATTGAACAGCAGCAATTATCACTCCAGAATTTTTCTAACAACTGCAGCAGCCGAAACTGTTCGTTGGATATTGCCACTTGCAACTGTCATAGAAATCTGCACACTCTTAACATCTCCGGTTGCTGTATTATTATCCTTTTTGAAAGTCATAGCAGTAACATTTTTGCAGAGCACGTAATCGTTTCCGGTGTCGTGGTCATGCACGTACAGCGTATTATTTCCACTGTCATATCGGTACGTTACTTCCGAACCGTCGGCACATAACAACTTACATCTATCTTCGCTTGAAATATCGTTAGGGTCAACTAAACCCGTCCGAATATGAGTTGTTATCCGAAAAAGCGCCTGACGGGCGCTGTTGATTGTCTTAAAGACATCCTCGTTTTCCTCGTAATTTATAATCGAGGCGTTGAAAGCCACGGCCACCGCGGCAAGCAGCAGGCCCATTATTGCCAAGGCAAGCAGCAACTCTGCGATGGTAAAAGCGTGCTCGATGCTCGATGCTCGATGCTCGATGCTCGTCCCGCCCCTCGGAGGGGCTGGGCTCGTATTTCGTATGTCGTATTTCGTATATCGCATTTAGCTTTTTCCCTTACTAGTATCCGGCCCGAATCCAACTTGCCGAGCTGATTTCCCGAGAGTTCAAAAAAACCTTTACCGTTACTCTAACAAAATCGCTGCTGTGGTCAGGGACAACCTGCTCAAAATTTGCCGCGCTGAGATTTTCAACAGTAATTTGCTGACTAAAAGCAGCAAGGTCATCCAGATCATTTCCATCGGCACTAATTGGCGGAGAAAAGCTCGCACCATCAAAATCATCCAAATCATCATAGCCAGTCATAACGGTAAGCTCTCTTATCTGTTCAAGAAGAAACTCGGCGGTTGACAAATTCGTCCCGGCACTGTTGGCCTTCGTGAATGCGCTATTGGCTGCAACAAGGGAGGCAATTGCAAGACCTACCAGTATTATTGCAATTAACACCTCAATGAGCGAAAAAGCGTTCTCGATGCTCGATGCTCGATGCTCGATGCTCGATGTCCGTATTGCGTATTGCGTGTGTCGCATTTCGTATCTCGCTTTCATGGTTCGTGGCTCGATTCACAATTCACGATTCACAATTCACGAATTTATTTGCCCATAACAAGACTGGACATTTTAAATATCGGCAGAATAATACTCATCGCGATAAAGCCGACCAGAACACCCATCACGACTATCATTATAGGTTCTATCATTGACGTTACTGTTTTTATAACACTTTTGAGCTCTCTTGCATAATAATCAGAAACATCCCTCAGCACGTCGCTCATCGTACCTGAATCCTCGCCGCTTCTTATCATTTGCACTACATTGCTCGGCATCAGATTATACTGGTTCAGACTCGATGCAATTTTCTTGCCCTGACGAACATCCCCATAGACGCCAAGCCACATATCTTTATAAAGAACGTTTCCCGATATTTGGGCCGTCACCGAAATAGTGTCAAGAATCGGCACACCCGCTCTCATCAGCACACCCATCGTGTGCAGGCTCCTGGTTATATAAAGACTTCGGCACAGCGTTTTTATAAGGGGCAATACCAGTTTCGTCTTATCCCACCATAACCGACCGACATTCGTGCCGATAAAGTACAAAAACCCCCCAAACAGCCCTCCAACAGCCGGTATAATAAGAAACCAGTAACCCCGCAGAAACCCACTGCTGGCCATTAAAATCTTAGTGGAAGCAGGCAGCAAACGCTCCTTGCCTGCAAATATCGCTGTAAATCTCGGCAAAACAAAACACAGCAGGAAAATGGTCACAAATACCGCCATAACTGCTATGATAATCGGATAAACCATAGCGCCTCTAACCTGTGACCGGGTTTCGGCTTCACCGTCCAGATACTCTGCTAATTTTTGCAACATACTACTCAGCGAGCCGCTAATCTCTGCTGCTGCCACCATATTTATATAAAGATTGCTGAATACCTGCGGATGCTCAGCGAGCGCCTGCGAAAAGCTTTGTCCGGCTTCGATTTGATTTTTCAAATCAGTGATGATTACCTTGAATTTTTGCTTTTCCTGCTGTTCCGCTATTGACTCAAGCGAATCCTGAAGGCTAATACCGGCCCGGACCATAACCGAAAGCTGATTCGTAAAGTTTAGAATATCCTTCCGGCTCGGCCCGAACTCAACGCTGAAATTCCGTATCTTTTGTCCAGCACCAATTAGGCGTGTGCCTAAGCTCAATTGGTGCTGGATGCTTGCCTGCTCACTCTGCGGGGAGCGTTTGGCCGCAATGTTCTTGCGTTGTTTTTGTTCCCCTCGTGCTTGAGCTTGTTGCCCATTTTCCGCAACTGCAGCCGCAGCTTCATAATTTTGCCAGGATTCTTCCAACATATCCTCAACCCTTTTGTAATAGGTAACTGGTAATTGGTAATCAAATAACTAATTAACTAACGCCGTGTACAGGTTTTCCAAAATGCGGTTTTTGGCCTGAAAACAAGGTTGTTTTTTCCACCTTTAGCCAAAAAGCTCTGGTAAGTTTTGTAAAAAACTTGTTTCAAGGGCCAAAAACCAAGGTTGCTCTGAAAAAACTTGTACATCGCGTTA
>JAUXAH010000507.1 GCA_030614945.1 Phycisphaerae bacterium | reverse complement strand
GTCGAAGTGCACGCCGTCCAGCAGCATATCCGTGGTGACAAAAACGCACGTCTCGTCCCCCAACCGAATTTGCGCCATATCGTCACCAATACCGATGGGAAAATCCGCCGCAGCTAATTTACTTTTGCCGGCAAACCAGGCCGTTATCTCGTCTTCACCCGCACTCATCGCTGTCCCAACTGTTTGTTCCAATACGCAATTTGCTCTTTTGCCTGCTTGGGCCCCGCTGCACCCTCGGTAACATACTTATTTACAACATTTACTGCACCGAGATTCTCATACACATCCGGCCCAATCGAGGCCGAATACTTTTTGAGCTCATCCAGACTAAGCTCGGCTAACTTTTTGTTTGCCTTCTCGCAGTAAGCAACCAATGACCCCACAATCCCGTGTGCATCGCGGAAAGCAACGCCCTTTCCAACCAGATACTCAGCCAGGGCAGTAGCATCCAAGAATCCTTCTTCCAGCCCGGCCGAAATCTTCTTCGTATTAAACTTCGTATGCGAGACAATCGCTTGCGCCATATCCAATGAGGCCCTGACCGTGTCACTCGCAGAAAAGATATGAATCTTATCTTCCTGCAAATCGCGATTATAGCCCGACGGCTGAGCCTTTAGAATCGTCAGTATCGCAATCAATGAGCCATAAACCGAAGCCGTCTTGCCGCGAATCAACTCCAGCACATCGGGATTACGCTTCTGCGGCATCATACTCGACGATGTGCAATAGCTGTCATCAATCCGCACAAACCCGAATTCATCTGAAGAATAAATTATCCAGTCCTCAGCCAATCGGGACAGATGCGTCGCAATAAGTGCACAATCGAAAATAAATTCCGCACAAAAGTCCCTGTCGCTCACCGCATCAATACTATTATAGCTGATGTCCGCAAAACCCAATCGCTTTGCCGTACTCTTTCTCTCCAACGGCAGCGTTGAGCCGGCCACAGCGCCACAGCCCAACGGCGAAATATTCAGCAGCTCACTACAGTTTTTCAGCCGAGCAATGTCACGCTCGAGCTGCTCTACAAAACTTAACAAGTAAGAAGCGATAACTATGGGCTGAGCACGCTGAAGATGGGTATAACCCGGCATCACATCTTCGGTATATTTACCCGCCAATTTAACGAACGCCCTTTGAAGGCCGTTCAGCTTTGCCTGCAGAATCTCTATCTCGTCTCGCATCCACAGCCGAATATCTGTGGCAACCTGGTCGTTGCGGCTTCTGCCCGTATGAAGTTTCTTACCCGCCTCACCGATTTTCGCTACCAGTGCCGCCTCGATAGCCAGATGAATATCTTCATACTTCTTTGCGAATTCGAACCGCCCTTTCTCGATTTCCCGGGATATTTCGATAAGCCCGTCTTTAATCGCTTTCAGCTCGTCTTTGGTAATCAGCTTTTGTTCCGCCAGCATCTGCGAATGGGCAATTGAGCCGACAATATCGTATTTATAAAGTCGTCTGTCTACAGACAGCGACTCTACAAAATCAACCACAAGCTCATCCGGCTCACCCGCAAGCCGCTTTTCCCAGCTTCTCTTTGTTTTGGCCATTTTATCCGCTCCGAAAATAAAACCACTTTGCTGCAAATCATACCCCCTGCCGCTCCCGATGTCAACCCACTGGTCTGTGACAACTCAATTGATGGCTGTCATTGCGAGCCCCGGCCCCTGCCGCAGAGGCGGGGCGAGCGAAGCGAAGCAATCTCAACTCATCGAAAGTCCGAGATTGCTTCGTCGCTTACGCTCCTCGCAATGACAATTCCTCAAATCGCAAGTCACA
>JAUXAH010000551.1 GCA_030614945.1 Phycisphaerae bacterium | reverse complement strand
GCACGAAGTCGTGGGCTTTTCCGGCGGACATAAGTATATCTTTCCCGGAATCGCAGGCGAGGAAATCATAAACTTCTTTCACTGGCTCAGTGCGGTGATAACAAATCCCGTAATAAACGGCAACAAGTGGACGCCGCCGCGGCAGGTGGTTGAAAAAGCAGCTTCGTTTATAAAAATGCCACGGAAATTATTTGCCATAGTGGCTGTGCAAAATATGCTCAAGGGAATATTCATCGGCGATTGCACAGAGGCCTGGGAAAAAGCCGCCGACCTGTCCAGGGACGTCCATATCATCTATAAAGACAAACCATACAAAATAATTCTCGGCATAACACCGAAAATGTACGAGGACATCTGGACGGCCGGCAAGGTGATGTACAAACTTGAACCGATAGTCGCCGACGGTGGCACGCTGATTATTTACGCACCACATATTACAGAAATATCATACACTCATGGCAAATTTATTGACCAGATTGGCTACCACACGCGAGATTATTTCCTCAAGCGAATGGATAAATTCCCCGGTATCCCGCGCGCAGCGATAGCGCATTCCACACACGTTAAAGGCATCGGCACATACATCGACGGCGCCGAAAAGCCCAGGGCCAACGTCGTCCTCGCCACCGGCATCAGCAGGGAACGATGTCGAAGGGTAAATCTGGGTTATATGAATCCGGACCAGATTGATATAGCTAATTATGAAAACAAGGAAGAAAAAGGCATCCTGCTCGTCCACAACGCAGGTGAAATATTACATAGATTGTCGGATGGACATATACCGACTATTCCGAATCAATAATCAATTTTTGAAGGAGTAGCGCGAAATGGCAAAAGCAGATATTGGGCTCTGGGGCCTGGCGGTAATGGGTGAAAACCTCATCCTCAATATGGAAAGCAAGGGCTTTACCGTAGCGGCCTTTAACCGCACGACTGAGAAAACCAGAAAGTTCGCCGAAGGCAGGGCAAAAGGCAAAAATATCATCCCCGCCTACGAGGTAAAAGATTTTATCGACTCGATAGCCCCGCCTCGGAAAGTGATGATTATGGTCAAGGCCGGCAAGCCGGTCGATATGGTTATCGAGCAGATTCTGCCCTTTATGGACAAGGGCGATATTATCATCGACGGCGGTAACAGTCATTTCCCCGATACGATTAGACGATGCAAACAAATCGAAGAAAAAGGACTGCTCTATATCGGCACAGGGGTATCGGGCGGCGAAGAAGGAGCACTGAAAGGGCCGGCGATTATGCCCGGCGGCTCACCGAAAGCGTGGGAAAGCGTAAAGCCCATCTTCCAGAAAATCGCGGCGCATACCGACGACGGACACCCCTGCTGCGACTGGGTCGGAGAAAACGGCGCCGGACACTTCGTCAAGATGGTCCACAACGGCATCGAGTACGGCGATATGCAGATGATATGCGAGAGCTACCAGATGATGAAGGCAGGACTCGGAATGACCAACCAGCAGATACACGAGGTTTTCACCGAGTGGAACAAAGGCGAGCTCGATTCGTACCTTATCGAGATTACGCGGGACATA
>JAUXAH010000260.1 GCA_030614945.1 Phycisphaerae bacterium | reverse complement strand
GGGACAGCCGGTTTCTGTTCTATGGGGACAACCGGTTCCGGTTCCAATGGGACAGCGGGTTCTTGTTCCACGGGGACAACCGGTTCCGCTTCGGATGGGACAACCGGCTCCGGCTCAAAGGGGACAGCGGGTTCTTGTTCCACGGGGACAGCCGGTTCCGGTTCCACAGGGACAGCCGGTTCCTGCTCAAAGGGGATAGCGGGTTCCTGTTCCGATGGGACAATTGGTTCCGGTTCAAAGGGGACAGCGGGTTTTTGTTCCACGGGGACAACCGGTTCCGGTTCCACAGGGACAACTGGTTCCGGTTCCACAGGGACAATTGGTTCCGGTTCAAAGGGGACAGCCGGTTCCGGTTCCGACGGGGCAGAAGGTACCTGGGGTGGCATAATGCTTGTGTCGGACATCAATGCTTCGACTTCATCGACCTTAAACAGCAAATTTGGGCCGTCACGAAACTCACGCAACCTACCCTTCCTGGCTATCTCTTTTACTTCTTCCTCTGTTTTATTGAGTTTCTTAGCAGCCTCTTGTAATGAATAGAACATACCAGCCATAATTACTTATCTCCTATAAGTTGACAACTTGACTTCCTACGCCTTTTAGCTTTCCAAAAAAACTTAAAAATCTTTACTTTTTTACCTGCTGGGCTCAGCCATTTCCAGAATGTTTATATCGGAATCCCGCTGCTTTTTCTTGTTCTGTTTTTCCTGCGGCAGCCCCAAATTTTCCAGCATCATTTTTACGTGTTCGGGTTTTGGCTCCGCTGTGTTGTACTGCTGCAGCAGTCTATCGTATTGCCAACTTCGTGCTGCCAATAGTTTCAACCGACTGTGTGCGGGTCCCTGCCTGTTCAGCTCATAGAGCCACAGGCTCTGGGCGACCGTATCGACCATCGCAAGCCCGTAGCTGTCCCGTCCGATCTGAACGGGAATTACTAAAATCCCACTCTCCGTGCCGGTTTGCAGCCTGGCCTGGGCATCCTCCGGAGAGCCCAGCTTACCGCCTATAAAAAATGGACACAGCACACCAGGAACAATAAATGCCGGCAGCAACCATCGTCTTTGGGTTCCGGATTTCATAATTTTACTGCCCCTTTTCGCCCCAAAAAGCTCTTACATTAAAATTATACTTTGGCCGTTGCAAATATGCAAGCTATTTTTTGACGAAAATCCTATAATCGATGTCTCAAAGGCATTCGAAACACGCCGGTCAGAGTGCGATTTTATTGCAATATTGACGCACTCTGTGTAGAATAGGTGCTCTGATGTGGATTATCAGCTTTTTCCGAGATGATACGGGGATTGCCGGGGTGTAGCTCAGTTTGGCCGGAGCGCCTGCTTTGGGAGCAGGCTCGGGCGTTTTTTAACCCATTGTCAACAAGGCACTTAGTTTTTATGGTGTAAGGGCTTAAGCACTGTTTTCAAACTGGTCTGGAACTAGTTCCAGAACTGTTTTGAGACCTACACTGGCACAAAGCTGGCACAAAGCTGGCACAAATTTGGACAGCCCCAATTGGCGCTGGTAGCTTCCTAATGACCCCGCTTCCAGAAAACAGAAACTTATCCTGTCTGCGCGCGGAAATTCGTAAAATGGCCCTGAGCCACCGACACACGGATTTTCAGTCCGTGAATCGCTCCATAAGTGTTTGTCCCATATACCTTTATATGCGTTTTTAAGCGTCTTGAACGGGGTGTCGACTCACAGTAGACTGACAGTAGGTTAAGAATCGACTCAGAATCGAGTAAAAAGTGACGCCGAAATGACGCCCGCAGAATAGTTCCAGCGTTTCTTCCAGCAATCAAAGAGGCACCTCCTCGAATGACACCATTGCTCATAATTAGCGTGTCAAACTCAGGATTGTTGAACATATTGACAGAAAAGGTGGTCATCGTATTGAACATACTATTGAAACCGGAGTGAATGACCTATTGCCGCCAGATCAGGAGATCCGTTTGCTGTTCAACGATTGCTTGGTCATGCTAATCTGAAAATGGCTACAAGATATGTTCAGGATGTTTCCAAGCAAACGGATAGGGTAATTGAAAATAGCAGAAAGTATGTGATTTAGGAAAAAACTTAAAGTTATTATAAGATTTTAATTGAACTTAGTTGTATAATTTATAGATTCTCAGACAGCATAATAGAAAATGGTATTTGTCAATATTTGAGGGAGCATTTATGAAGACAAGAATTTTCGAGCGGTCACCGCATAACCCTATCATTTCGCCTTTGGATCTACCTTTTCCAGCGGCGGCTGTACTAAATCCCGGTGCTTCCGAACAGGCCGATGAGGTTGTGCTGCTACTGCGAGTTGAGGACCATGCTGGGCACTCGAATATCTATGTTGCACGTAGCAGGAACGGGGTAACAGATTGGAGATTTGAGTCAGAGCCGATACTTCGCTACGGTGAGCAAGACTGGCGGTACGAACAGTGGGGTTGTGAAGACCCACGCGTCACGTATTTAGCAGCGGAGAAACGCTGGTATATTACCTACACTGCCTACTCGCCAAACGGAGCCGCTGTGGCATTGGCGCATACCGAAGATTTTGTACGTGCCGAACGAGTCGGGCTGCTGTTTTCTCCAAACAACAAAGACGCTGTACTGTTCCCGCAAAAATTTGATGACCGATGGGCGGCACTCCACCGCCCAGATGCCGGCGGTATGGAACACATTTGGTCGGCTTATTCTCCCGATTTGGTACACTGGGGTGAACCACACTGTGTGCTGCCGGAGCTTGGGGGCGCTGCATGGGATGGTGCTAAGGTAGGTGCAGGGCCACCTCCAATTCTCACGGAACATGGCTGGCTTCTGATATACCACGGTGTTAAGGCTTATGGTGGTCAACTTGTTTATCGAGCTGGTGTAGCTCTGTTGGAGAAAGACAGGCCTCACAAAGTTGTTGCTCGCTCGCGAAACTGGATATTTCAAGCTGAAGCACCATACGAACTGTCCGGCTTGACACCGAACGTTGTGTTTCCGACCGGCCTTTTAATTCGAGGAAGTGAGTTGTGGATGTACTATGGAGCTGCCGATACGTACACGTGCCTGGCAACAGCCAAACTTGACGAAATTATGGCAATTCTTATAGCTTAAAGCATTATTAATATAACGAGCCCTGAGCCCAGCCGAATGGGTCAAAGGGGAAGCCGAAGGGGCGGTTTATTTTCATAATCTTTTGTTAAATAGAAGTTTACATTCATTTTGGCTTTTCGGAAATTGGGTTTGTTTTGGCTTTGTTTTTTCATAGCCCATATCCGCATTTTTCTTCATAATCCTTTGTTGAATAGAAGTTTAAGTTCATTCTGGCTTTTCGGAAATTGGCTTTGAATTGGGTTTGTTTTTTCGGACTGTGAAATCATCTTTTTTTCTGTAATCCTTTGCTATAAGTGAGTTTACATTCATTTGTGCTTTTCGGAAATTGGGTTTGAATTGGGTTTGTTTTCACCAAGTGTCCAATTGGATTTATTTTCATAAGCCACTGTTATTAAAGAGGTTACATTCATTTGCAATCCGCCTACGGCGGACAAGATTGGGTTCGTTTTGCATAAAAAGGTCTGATTTGTAAAGGACTCTCTACAGATGTAATGCTTCCTCTACAA
>JAUXAH010000073.1 GCA_030614945.1 Phycisphaerae bacterium | reverse complement strand
CGCTGCTTAACAACGTGGGAGTACTAAAGCGGTACCTGCCGGCAAAAAAATTCGGCAGTTGTGAGTTTGGCCTTACCGGCAAAGACAAAAAAGATTGCATATATTGTGACAGGTGCCGCTACCCGTTGCTCGTCGCTCGTCGCTCGTCGCTCGAGGCACGTGTCACGAGCCACAAGGCACGAGCAAGGAAGGTGCTGTCCCGATACTTTGTGGTGGGCGTCCTTATAGCAGCAGCACTTGTATCGACGGTTTCCGTAAGCAGGTTTTTGCAGGTAATTCCAGCCGGCTTCGGCCAAACTGCCGTTTCAGTATCCTCCGGCGGTGAGCCAAGAGACGTAGATTTGCAGCGCATTCGTACAATGATTCGGCAGAAAAGACTTTCCGACCAGGAAGCTGAATTCTATAAGAAGGTTGAGTAATTCTGGGACGTGATATTAGTGGGAGGGGAGCACCAAGCAACTCTACTTAAAAGCGCCCGTTTACCGAAAGTAACGCCGAATATCCGGTTGATTTTGCGTTTTTTGTTCTTGATAGGCCCGAAATCCCGGCTATAATTCAAGAAAAGCCGTAGCAGGCAAAAAGAATATTTTTCGTACAATTAGCACAGCTTATTATTTATTATTAAACACTTTGGCGGCGTAGCTCAGCTGGTTAGAGCATGGGATTCATAAGCCCAGGGTCGTTGGTTCGAGTCCAACCGCCGCTAATTTAGTTTTGAGTTTTTAGTGTTGAATTTTGAGTTGTTTTTGCCCCCATCGTCTAGTGGCTTAGGATATCAGGTTCTCATCCTGGAGACAGGGGTTCGACTCCCCTTGGGGGTAGTTACGGTCTTTATTGCTATTTTGTGGATCTGACAATTATTCTGATTTCAGGTTTGCTTGTACATATGAGACAATCTATAATAAATTTGAAGTTTTAGATATAGGCAACTAATGGTCTTGGCAAACACATGCCATATTTTTTAAGAAAGACACAAATTATGAAGTCAGCCCTCCAAGTTCGAGGTGAACGAGCTGCCAAGAAATTTGCGGAGTATGCGCGAAAACCGATAGTTGTTGAATTTGCGGGCGTTCCAAAAGCCGGTAAAACCAGTACTCTCAATCAAGCCCAAGCTTTTTTCAAACGCTGTGGATTCCGTACAGAAGTAGTGGTAGAGCGAGCTTCTGTCTGTCCGATTCGTGATAAGAAGCACGCAAATTTCAACATTTGGACCGTTTGTACTACCCTCGCGCAAATTCTGGAAAAAACGCAGGACCCGCCCCGAGTAGACGATCCACATATCCTTTTTCTCGATCGCGGGCTTTTCGACTCTATCTGCTGGTTATCAATGATGGAGAGACTCGCTCGAATACGGCATCAGGATCGTGAGCTCGTTGAGCGTTTTCTTCTTATCGATGATTGGTGCAAACGCATTACAGTTGTTATCGTAATGATCGCTTCTGCTGGGGACGCGATGAAGCGCGAGCAAGGCTATCTCCCTGTGGAAAATGGAAAGGGCTCAATTATGAACAAGGAAGTTCTTGAACAAATCAAGAAAACTAACTTGGAATGCGTAAGAAAACTAAAGGATTATTTCCGAATTCACGTTATTGATACATCGAATGGCGATACAAAAGACAACCCGAAGAAGACAGCAGAAGTTGCGGCTGACATTGTCTTGTCTTTGATTGAAGAGCAAATCAAAGAGGATATTCTGATCCTTCCCAAAGACACAATTAAGGAGTTGTTTGCTGGAAGGACTTGCCTTTTAGCCTCTGATGCCTCCAAGCTAACCGAACTGTTTGTTAAATCGGGAAAATTCAAAGCACGTGATGATGCTGAATCTAATGTTGCACTTGTCCAAGCGTTGCCAGCTATCATTGTGCGCAACTCAAGCGGTGAAGTTCTTCGTTTAAGACGTCAAGAGCGCTCTGAAGATAACCCACTACATGAAAAAATTGTGATATGGGCTGGTGGTCACGTCCGATTGGAAGACGCTGCTAATGGTAACCCATTACTCCATTGTGCAATTCGGGAACTGAAAGAGGAACTGAGGTTAGACGTTGAACCTAAGGATCTCAAGCTCGTAGCAGCAATTTACCTCGACAATGGCACTAGAACCTCGCAGCATGTCGCGGTCGCGTTTGAGTGGTTTGCTAAAAGCGATGATGTCGCAGTTGCTCTGAGCAGAGCGGAGTTTTTTGAGAGGCGGGGAACGTCTTTAAGTGGTACCTTTATCCCATTGAAGGATTTAGCACAAGACGTAGAATCAGGTAAACTCAACGAACCTTGGTCAGCTGAGCTGGTGCGTGAGTATCTAGCAAAGGAATCGTTTAATTTCAGCAATCGACTCTTTTAATCATTGCCAGTTTTGCCCAAGGGGTTCGACTCCCCTTGGGGGTAGTTTAAATTGCCGATTTCCGATTTTCAATTTTCGATTTTCTCCTTTGCTTCTAAGCGATGAATAATTACAAGGAAGATGAGCGGTTTATGCGGGTGGCTATTGAAGCGGCCCGGATTGCTGAAGACAACGGCGACGTTCCCATCGGGGCGGTTATAGTTTGTGAAAACAGGATAATCGGCAAGGCATACAACCAAAGAGAGCAGCTCCGAGACCCGACCGCCCACGCTGAAATAATCGCTTTAACGCAGGCGGCGGCATTTCTTTCAAGCTGGCGATTAAACGGCTGTACAATGTATGTTACGTTAGAGCCCTGTCCTATGTGTGCAGGAGCGCTGGTGCTGGCACGGATGGACAGGTTAGTGTATGGCTGCGATGACCCCAAGACAGGTGCGTGCAAAAGTTTGTATAATATCGTGCAGGATGAGCGGCTAAATCACAGGATTGAAGTTACATCCGGTGTATTAGCAGATGAATGCAGTCAACAGCTGCAGGAATTCTTTCAGCGGCGACGAGACTAACAAGCAGAACTAAAAGCCGGAAACTAAGAACTCAAAACTAATCTGGAGAGGTGTCCGAGTGGCTTAAGGAGCGGCCTTGGAAAGGCCGTGTAGGGCTTGTCCCTACCGCGGGTTCGAATCCCGCCCTCTCCGTTAATTTCTTAATGTGCTTGTAACTATCTGGAAATGCGGATGTTGTGGCAGGTCTTCTTGAAACCGGGCATCCGACTGTTCCGGTGACGAGTTACTTCTAACGGGACAAGTGCACATAGGGGGGGCCTTAAATTCAGTTCGAGAATTTAGCATTTTTGCGAAATAAACATCGCTAATTGTCAACTATTGCGAGTTTTTGCCAATAAAAAAGCATTTTTTTGTAACAAAACGGCGCTCTCAAGCGTCTAAATTATGGCGTGAACGTCTCATAAAAAAGCCGGTTGATTATTTTACATACATTTTACTTTGTTCTCAGCGGGTATTGTTGCATTATTGATGTTGAGGGTTTTGCTTACGGCAAGTCCATTGAGGTTAGGCAGACGTTCTTTTCTTGACGTAAGTTCTATATTTATATATAATTAGGGTTTCGCAGACGTATTGCATTCCGAACATAGTGGATGGCTGGAGTGAACTCACAGAGAAGGAAAAAATTAGGTCAGTTGCTTTGTGAAAAATCGTATTTGGACGAGGCCGGCCTCAGATTTGCGCTTGCAGAACAAGAGGTTAAATATCAGCGATTGGGCCAGATTTTGTTGAGACTTGGCTATATAACGCAAGCTCAGTTGAATGAAGCACTTGCGCTCCAGGTGGGGATAAAAAAGGTAGATTTGACCGATGTTTCGATAAGCCCTGAAATCATTACGCTTGTGCCCGCGGAGCTGGTCAGCAAATACAAGATTTTACCGATACGGCATGAGGATGGTCGGTTAGCGGTGGCGATGACGGACCCATTCCGGACGCAGGTTATCGAGGACCTGCGCCTGGTAACGGGCCGGTCGGTGCGGCGTTATTATGCTGAGCCGGCACAGATGGAAATTTCGATACTGAAATTCTACGGCAGCAATGTGGCAAGGATGCTGGACAATCTTGCTCCGGTTGAACAGCGGGGAGAGGCCGAGCTGGATAACGGAGATTACTCACCTGCCAAGCTACATGAGCTGGCAAGAGAGCCGTCTTTAGTTAATCTTGTGAATTTGATAGTACTGGAAGCGATTGAGGCGCGTGCAAGTGATATACACATCGAGCCATTTGAGCATCAGGTAAAGATAAAGTACAGAATCGACGGGATGCTTGTGGAGAAGGCGCCATCATCGAAACGACTGCAGGCGGCGATTATTTCGCGAATTAAGATTATGGCGGATATGAATATCGCTGAACGATTTGTCCCGCAGGACGGCCATATCGAATTTACGGGCAAAAACGGCAGGGTCGATATTCGTGTCTCGACCGTTCCGACGGTACACGGCGAGTCTGTTGAGTTGAGACTTTTAGACAGGTCGGTATCATTGATAGGGCTTGAGGAATTGGGGATGAATGCTCAGTCTCTGGAAGGTTTCGATCAATGTCTGCGTAAGACGCACGGCATTGTACTTGTTACAGGGCCGACCGGGTGCGGAAAAACAACGACACTTTATGCAGCATTAAAAAAGATATATTCGCCGGCTGTGAAGATGATAACGATAGAAGACCCTGTTGAATATCAGCTTGAAGGTATTAACCAGATGCCGGTCAATCCGAAAAGGGGGCTGACGTTTGCCACGGGCCTGAGGCATATACTCCGTCAGGACCCGGATATTATAATGGTAGGCGAAATCCGAGACCGAGAAACCGCTAATATAGCAATTCGTGCGGCGTTGACCGGACATCTTGTTTTCTCGACACTTCACACGAACGATGCACCGGGTGCGATTACAAGATTGATTGATATGGGTGTTGAGCCATTCCTGTTAGCGAGCTCGTTAGAGGCGGTGCTGGCTCAAAGACTGATACGTAAGATTTGTCTGAAGTGCAAAGAGCTGTACAGGCTGGACGAAAACCTCATTAGAAACTTGAATAGCTCGATAGCGATTAAACCTGATACGAAGTTATATCATGGTGCCGGTTGTAATGAGTGTCTGCAAACCGGGATGAGCGGAAGGACGGGTATATTTGAGCTGCTTAGAATAACCGGTTCGCTGCGGGAACTGATAGCAGCAAGGCCGACGACCGAACAGATCGTAAAGGCGGCACCGGCAGACCATATAAGTATGGAGCACGACGGTTTTGCCAAGGTGTTAGAAGGCATTACGACTCCTGAGGAGGTTTTCAGAGTCTCAAAGAGTATCGGTGAAGAAGAGTAAACCCCGTTAGAGAGTTCTTCGCTTTTTGTTTTCTCTCTGACTTTGGAATCTCTAACGGGGTAAAGCGTGAAGCAAGATACGAGACACGAGATACAAATTATGCGAGGCTAAATTGTGGCCCGGTTTTCTTACAAGGCAGTTAATCAGGGCGGCGGACACGTCGCAGGGACGATTGAGGCGGCCGACCGTAAAAGTGCTGTTGCCGATTTGACCGATAAGGAACAGTTCGTAATAGAGCTGACAGAAGAAGCTCAAGCGCCGAGTGTCAGCGGCGACGAGCCCCGCCCCTCGGCCAGCCCCTCGGAGGGGCGGGCCTCGGAGGGGCTGGGCGAGAAGGCAGCATTGGAACTGGCCGGATTTGTGAGGTTTGGCTCACGAAGGATTAGCAGCAAAGACATTCTGGCTATGACTACCCAGTTAGGCACGGCTTTGCGAGCGGGACTTCCTCTGCTCAACGGACTTGAGCTTATTTGCGAACAACAGCACAAGGCAGTCTGTAAAAACATGCTCGCTGAGCTTGTGAAATCGGTAAATTCCGGGCAGTCGCTTTCGGAAGCTATGGCCAGACGCGAGAATACTTTCAGCCCGCTGTATATTTCGATGATAAGGGTCGGAGAGACAGGCGGAATGCTCGATGAGACAACGGCTCAACTGGCGGAGATATTAAGCCGGGATGAGAAGATAAAAACAAATATGAAAAATGCCGCGGCGTATCCGATTTTTGTTCTGGGCCTTGGGCTTGTATCGGTGGTTATTATACTAACGACGATACTGCCGAAGATAATACGAACGATAGGGGGCGGCTTTGCGGCACTGCCCTTGCCGACAAAGATGCTGCTGCGGCTAAGTGACCTCACAAAAGGTTTGTTTACAACGTATTTCGGCTGGATTGTTATCGTTCTGATTGCGGCGGGGCTGTATTACCTGATAAAATGGACGAAATCAAAGGGCAGACTCAAATGGGATTCTTTTAAGCTGAAAATACCTCTTCTGGGCTCGGTACTGCGGACAATAGCGGTGGGCAGGTTTGCAAGAACGCTTGGAGCGTTGACCAAAGGAGGTGTTACCATTTTAGAGGCGCTTAGCGTTGTTCGTGATACGATGGGCAATGAATTGCTGGGCAGAGAAATTGATGCTGTAGCTGAAAAGGTCAAGGGCGGCGAGTCGCTGGCTGGTCCTCTGGACGAGTCGGGATATTTTCCGCCCCTGCTCGTGCAAATTACCTCGATAGGTGAGCAGACAGGAAGACTTGATGAATTATTGCTCAACGCCGCTGATACCTTCGATGCTGAGGCGGACGCGGTGATAAACAGATTTATGGCGATTTTCCCGGCGATTTTGATATTGCTGCTGGCTCTGGTAATAGGTTTTATAATAGCGGCGACCCTGCTGCCGATAGTTATGATGGGAGTCGGCACAGGTGCGTTTTGACAAGGCGTAAAACGCAAAGCAAAGAATGTAAAACCATAGCGTAAAATTGAAAAGTTTGAGGTTTTCAATTTAGGTTTTAAGGAAAGGTGTCCAAATGAAGAGGATGAAGCGGAAAGAGAAGGCATTTACCCTTGTAGAACTGCTTGTCGTGATTTTGATTATATCGTTGATTGCCACAGTTATTTCCCGGAGGGTGTTTACGGGTCTGGGCAAGGCCAAAAGGGACATAGCAAAGGCCAAGATGGCAAATATCGAAAGTGCAATTGGTATGTTTTATCTTCATTGCGGACGATATCCGGATGAATCACAGGGACTTAGCGAGTTGCTCGAGGTGCCTGCCGACCTTGAGGAAAAGTGGAGCGGGCCTTATCTGAAGCAAAGCGAACTGCTTGACCCGTGGGACAATCCTTATATCTATATTGAAGAAGGCGTAGTAAATCCGGGCAGTTTCGATTTGATAAGTTATGGAGCGGACGGTATGGAGGGCGGCGAGGGTGACGATGAAGATATATACAACGACTAACCCAGCCCCTCCGAGGGGCGGGGCTAAAGTAGTTTTTACTCTTTAGTTTTTAGTTAGTGAAATGAAAACGCAAAACTTAAAAGCGAAAGTCAAAACGCAGCGATGCGGGTTTACCATTACAGAAATGCTGGTGGTGGTAGTTATTATTGCCCTTGTCGCAAGCGTTGGCGGCGGGATTTATGTGGGGACATATAAGAGGATGCTGGTTGAAAAAGCGGCCCGTGACTTCGTGCTCGCAGCTAAATACGCAAGGATAATGGCGATTGAGCGGCAAAAGCCGTACAAGATAAAATTAGGTGCGGCAGATGCGGCCAATAACGGATTTGGGCTGGTTGTCGATGAATTTAATCAAGAAACCGAGCAAACCGAGCAGGTGGTAGTGCGGGATTTGTACTTCAAACCGGTGGAATTCGGCGGTGATGTTAAGTTCGAAGGCGTTCAAATCACGCCGGCTGGTTGGGAGGCGGCAACTGAGACCGATGAGGCCGGAGAAATAGTTTTTTTGCCGAGCGGTACTGCGGACTCGGCGGTAATTCAGATAGGCGACGGCAAGAACCATTATACGGTAAGTATTAGCGCTGCGACCGGCAGGGCAACGATGTATTTCGGCACCGTTGAAAAAGTGAAAGAAGAGGTGAAAATCGGTACCATTGATTTGGAAAAAGAACGATGATGCGGGCAAAAAGAAACAAAAGAGGGTTTACCCCGTTAGAAATCCTTACCAGAAGCAAGACAGGCGCCTCTGGGGCCTTATTTCTAACGGGGTTTACCCTGGTTGAGACAATCACTGCGAGCGTTATCCTTTGCGGAGCTGTTTTGGCGGTGGGAGCAATCAGTACACGGTCCCTGGGCGAGACAAGGCTTAACAGACAATATGAAGTGGCGGCGGCATTGGCTGACAGACAGCTTACCATGATTGATTATGTCGGTGTCGAAGAGTTTATCGAA
>JAUXAH010000228.1 GCA_030614945.1 Phycisphaerae bacterium | reverse complement strand
CTCTTCTCTGGCTTCACCAACGCTGACAACGTCAGCAACTTAGACAAACTCCGCAAACCGAACGCACAAGCTCGCTTGGAGTACGGCTGCGAGTTTGTATAAACAAGGCCGTCCACACCACGGCCGGTGAAGCTAATCTCTCTGTGACCTCTGAGTGCTCTGTGGCTAATTTAACTTTGTGACTTTTGTACTTTTTTGTGGCTCAATAAATTCGTGCCAATTCGTGTTAATTCGTGGCTAAATTTCTCTGCGCCCTCCGCGGTAATATTCTTTTTTGTGTTAATTTAGGCAAGATTTTTGCGGTTTTTCGACCAAAAGTGCAGGTAGTTGGAACCTAAAATCGCAATTTTGCAAAAAATTTTTACTCCTTTTCTCACAACGAGTTAATCCTGTTTATCCTGTCAAAAAAGCACCAAATTTCGACTCAAACGTGCATGTTCGCCCAATAGTAGAGAGACAGTACAATTTGAAATGTAAGATTTGAAATTCACGTCGCCAATGAACCATTTAACCAATGAACAAATTACCCATTTTACCAATGAACCAATCACCAATCCACCAATTCTATAATCCACCCTGCCTTCTGTCCTCTGTCTTCTGTCTTCTGTCCTCTGCCTTCTGTCCTCTGTCTTCTGTCTTCTGTCCTTTACATCTGTCGAGAACGCTCTACAAATCAGCCCTTTTTATGCAAAACAAACCCAATTTCTCGGATGCCCAAATGAACGTAAATAAAGTATTAACAAAGGATTATGAAAGAAATGACATTTTCGCAGTCCAAAAAAACAAACCCAATTCAAAGCCAATCTCCGAAAAGCCAAAAATGAACGTAAACTTATATGTTATAGAGGATTATGAAAATATACCACCCTCAGGCCCCAAAAAAACAAACCCAATCAAACCCAATTTTTCTCTTGCCCAAATCCCCCAAACTAACCCTCCTGACTCACTTGGCTCCCGGCGTCGTCACGGAAAACTTCCACATCAAAACATTTACTTTTGCGTAAAATCCCCTGTTTAGTTTACATCCTGAACTTTCTATAAGCAGCCGCTCCGTTTATTTGATTCGAAAGTTCCTAATCTCTTGTTTCAAAAAGTCTTAGCCCAACATTGCAGCTCGACTTGCCGCGACCGTAACCGCAGGCCGCCATCACAAATCGTCAATATTTGATGGCAGATACCCAACTGTCCTTCGGACAGGACGTCTAACTCTCTTACTTCCAGGCAGTTACGCACCTTCAAACCGAATGTTCGCACACCATCTCTTTAGTAGTGAAGTCCCCCGGCGATTGAACCGTTGCTGACTTTCGCTAAACTTCCTTCTTCAGCCTGGTCAGCAGGACGCCCTGTAATTTGTGTAATTTCAAAAGGTTGCTTACATATTCTGCTGCTTTTGTTTGGCTTTCTTTAGTTTTTTGGGCTGAAATCGCCTCTTTTGTTTTTTTTCTTTTAGATTTTGCCATTTTTTGCGTTTTCCTCGTTGACGAAATTCACATTTGCGTTTAGGTTACACATTTTCAGAATTTGCTTTTGCTAAGCATTAACACAATTGCGAAGGGTTGTAAACAGAAATTTCGTATTTGCGTAAAAATATGAAAAATTTTGACGAAAAGACGATAATTGAGCGAATTAGTCTCCTGCGTAAGCAATACGCAGGCAGTAGAGGCAAGAGTGAATTTGCCCGGGCTTTGGGCATAAGTGCTTCTACTTACAACTATTATGAAAATAACCGGCTCCCTCCAATTGAGATTCTGCTGAAAATATGTGAGGTTACAGGAGCGGATTTGGAATGGCTGCTGACAGGCCACAGCACTGAAAAAAGATTCGCATTTGGGCCAAATAGCGGACTTCTGCAAAAGCTGGATGACTTGTTTACCAACAATCCGGAGCTGACCGAAGCGGTTCTGGCTTTTATTGAGCTATTATGCGAGAAAAAAGGGGTTGAAAAAGAGTTTCAGTCCAAGGTCCTGCCGGCCAAGCCGGATCGGCCGGGGTGGATTCCAGTGCTCGGCCGAACCGCGGCGGGAATGGTTCATTTTTGGGACCAAACATTTCTGCCGGAGCCGAAGCAAGCTGTTACCGAGCTTGATGAGTTAGTGAAAAAGCACATCGGCAAAGCGATTATTGGCTCTGTGGATGGGATGGTGTCAATTGATTTGCAGGCACGGGCTTTGGTGGATGGTCTTAAAAGGCCTGAGGTCAATCTGATTCAGGTCAGCGGGCAAGAGGCAGACAGAATAGTTGAGTTTGTCGAGTGTGAGGAAATTTTTGAGTTGTTTCCCGATAGTTTTGCGCTTCGGATAGATGGTGACAGTATGTCGCCGAGGATAAACGATGGTGACATTGTAATATTGAGCCCCTCAGTGCCGGCGGCACAGGGCCATATAGCAATTGCACGTGTTGCAAATCAAATAGGGGTTACCTGCAAACTCATAAGAAGCGCAGAGGATGCCGTTCATCTTATACCGATAAATGAAAGGCACGAAACGAAGGTCGTGGCTAAAAAGGATTTGCTCTGGGCACTGGCGGTCTTGTGTCATATAAGCGTCTGATTATAGCGACACATTCGGTTGATAGGCCGGTCATATAAAAAGCTCATTTTTTTTGCGCAGATTGACACGGAGTTTTATTACCTTACTGATTTATTTTTAATCGCGGATTTCCGGAAAGACACGGGGGAGTAAATGCGTCATCCGGTCCGGCAAAATGCCGGACATCGACGGACATCCGGAAACGACACCGGAGCTTTCACGGATTGCACTGATGCCTTCACTCTATTAGAATTAGACGCGGATTTCGCAGATTACGCAGAGAAAAATTTAGCCACGAATTAACACGAATTGGCACGAATTTTTTTTAGGCAGGATTGACACTGTTTTTTTTAGACACGGATTGACACGGATTCACACTGATAGTTCAATAGTAAGTAACCGCGGATTAGCACGGATTCCTTCGACAAGCTCAGGACGAGGTTACACGGATTTAACGGATAAGAACCATAATAATTCTGTCTTTGTTAGTAAAGTCGAAGGAGCGAAGAATCTCCAAAACATTTAAATATCCTCAAACAATAGTCAACAAAAAAAACGAATAAAAAGAATTCACCGCAGAGAACGCGGAGGGCGCAGAGAAAAATTTAGCCACGAATTAACACGAATACCCGCTTTCGCCGGCACAAGTTGGCACGAATTTTTTTTAGACAGGATTGACACTGTTTTTTTTAGACACGGATTGACACTGTTTTTTTTTAGATACGGATTGACACTGTTTGATTTAAATTTTTTGGATGCGGATACCCGCCTGCGCGGGCACAAGCTTTTGAGTGTTGGGTTTGATGATTTGCGGGACGGCCGATGAGCGGTTTGGGCGGCGGTTGTTGGTTATGTTTTACCGGAGCAAAATCGGCGGTTGCGAACCCCGTTAGAAAACTCTGGAGTTTTATTCAGACGTCTGTTTCCCGGTGCCTTTCGGGAAATCTTCCCTCTTTGTAGGATATTCCCTGCTTGCGGCGTTGCAAATCTCCCCTTTTCTATGATAGTCGCCGTTTCTATAATTTCTAACGGGGCGAAGATAGAAAAAAGTTGCCGGAACGGGATTTTTGGGTAAATTTTTGCCCGCGGAATGCTTGTAAGTACTTACAAATAGAGAAGTTATGCGGTTTTACATAATTTTTTAAAAAATATTCTGCCATCCTGTGAATTTTGCTTGACGAGAATAATATAGGTAATTTGGTAAATTGATAGAGACAGACTAAATGAATTTTATGGATCATCGGTGTTTTGCTTACAAAATTTTTATAGTTTTTCGGTAGATTAACTGAAAAATCAGGGAGTGAGGTGCAGAATTGCATCGAGATGTCTGTGTTTTGAAGTTAAGGCTTTTGCATTTCAGCTGACAGTTCAGGCCGGGCTTCCAAAAGGATGAGGACAAAGTCAAGTCGTAAAAGTTATTTTAGACAAGCACGGGGTTTGGTGTAGTTCCTTGTTGCTTGTTTTATTGTGAGTTGTTTGAGACACGCACAAACGTAAAAAAGGTTGGTGAAGATTCCTGGTGCTTGTCAAAAACAACGGACGTTTTGGCATGTAGCCAAGAGGAAATAAGTATAGTGTTGATTATGTGAAGGAGGACTATTATGTGTAGAAAATTGTTTTTTTTAGTTTTTTTGTTGCGGCCTTTGTCCTGACCTCGTCGGTCCAGGCCCAAACCATCGTCTGGGTCTCG
>JAUXAH010000045.1 GCA_030614945.1 Phycisphaerae bacterium | reverse complement strand
CTCGATGCTTGTGAATGGTTAAATAGTTCATTGGCGATGTGAATTTCAAATTTCAAATTGTACTGTCTCTCTACTATTGGGCGAACATGCACGTTTGAGTCGAAATTTGGTGCTTTTTTGACAGGATAAACAGGATTAACTCGATGTGAGAAAAGGAGATAAAAATTTTTTGGATTTTCCGATTTTAGGTTTTAGGGTGCTGCACTTTTGATTGAAAATTAGCCACAGATTTCGCGGATTACACGGATTTTTTTACCGCCGAGAGCGCTGAGAACGCAGAGTTTATTAAATTTAACCACGAAGACACGAAGGCACAAAGAAGAATTAGACGGGATAACAGGATTGACAAGGATTTTGTTTTTGCCAGCTTTGGCGTTTTTGGCCATACCTTTCCTCGAAGCAAGCTTCTGCGAAAGGCCCGGCCTTATCCGCCAGGTCATTTTTCAATGCCCCATTTGGGAAGCTGGCTAAAAAGGGGATTTTTTTAGACACGGATTTAACACGAATTTTTAATCGCGGATTGCGCGGATTTACGCTGATTTTTTTTTGCCAGCCGGTGCGGACTTGGCAGCGGCTTTCTCGATACCAGTATCTGTGAAGCCTGCGGCCAGCGTCCGCTGGGCCATCAGAGATGGCCGGCATAAGACTATGCAGGCCGGCAAAAGAGGGATTCTTTATTAACCGCGGATTAGCACGGATAGCCGCTTTCGCTGGCACAGGTTTACACGGATTTAACGGACAAGAACCATAATAATTCTGTCTTTCTTAGCAAAAATGCCAAAAAAGCACCTTTTTTGGCTGCCCTGCCTGCCCTCGCATTTCTTTGGCGGAGGTAAATTGGTGCGGGGTCTTCACCTGGTAGGATACCCCCCCTCAACTTGGGCAGAAAATTTTAGGAATTTTTCCTTGACTATATATTTGCTTGACTATATGATTGATTTTGCTATAATTTGTATATCTGTTTCGGAGACCATTAAGCTTTGGCAATCAATTAGCCGATATAAATAAAAATGCCTTTTCTGTGCCCCAAAAGGCCGATTTCTCAGATTTTTTGTCACAATAATAAGAACAAAGGCTCAGTCAATTTTGCCTTTTCGGAGAGTCGCAGAACATGACTGCTTCCAAAAAAGCAAAGAAAACCGGCACTAAGAAACGTAAATTTCCACATCCCGGCAAAGAGTCCCGTGCAGTTTTCTCAGCCACTTTAGCGATGGCTAAAGACCTTCTAAAGTCGAAGGTGCTTTCTATTGACCTAGATCCGAGCGGCAGAGTCGATCTTGTTATTGATAATCAAGAATTAGAAGCCATTCCAAAGGACAAATTCCAACAAGATTTGACACGTGAACAATTCTCCAACCTAATTCGCACAGAGGTTGATTCGCTTGTTAACGCCGCCACATATTCAGACCCAACTACAGGCATTCAAATAGTAATACCTTCCGAGATTCTCAAGGAAGTTGGTATGGATGAGTTCTTATGGCGATTAGGGGAGGTTAAGAAAGAACTCGTTCCGCCTGATCTTAGAGAACGCGCAACGCTTAGGCGAACGACACAAGGTCTTGTTTTAGAAAATATGACTTGGCAAGTGGTAATCAAAAAACACGATCAAGACAGAGGCAAACTCTCCGATATCCCGTGTGGCTGTTTGTCCTTAACATATAGTTCTCTACGAAGCAATCCAACCCTACTCCGACTGGGAGCCAAAGGAGTGTCAGTGGAGCTTCCCACAGTTCGGGAACCGAACCGATTGACTCTCGAATTACACAAAGCTGAAGTCGAAGAGTTGATTGAAACCTTAACAGATTTGCGTGATAATCTTGAGAAGGTCAAGAAAGGCAAATGAAAAGGTTTACAAAAGGTACATTACCTGACACGGACGTCGGCCCAGAAAAGACAGGCCTGGATGTGTGGGAAAAACCTGTCTCGAAGGAATCTCCGCAGACGATCCGGAACGTGGGGCGCATCGAGCAGCTTGAAGCCAAACAGGCCGATCTTGAGCAATGGTTAAAGATTCTAGCTTACTCACAATCGTCGCAGTGGATTACCCCGAGGGCTTCATCGCGAGTGCAGTCTCTTTCATGGCGTGAGCTAGCGAATATGCCTGATATAGTTTTTGAGCTCGACGAAGATAGAAGCCTTTGGGAACGAGCCCAACTTGCCACACAACCGATAGTATCGCCTTCTGAGCAATTCAGATTATCTTATCAGGAAAATCTTTCGAAAGTCACCAAACTTTTGGCAGACCTAGAACAAGATTTTGATGATGTCGGACGCCGGTTAGTTATGTGCACGCTTCTCGAAGAAGAATTAGGTCATTTAGAAGATTCGTTGGAAGATGACGATTCAGAATATTTAGCTTGGTGTGTTTCCTTAGTAAGGGATGTTCTAGATTACAACTACCCCGAGGATATTACAAGAAATCATCTCGATCTCCTCAAAAAAGCCGTTGAGATCATTTATAACAAAGGCCCAAGTTGCAGCAAACAAGATTACCAAGATCTCCATAAAACCTTCCTAGAGGCGGGACTAGCCCTATTACCAACGAGCCAGAAGGCCATTGAAAAATACCAATAGCACCGAGTCAATGAACAATAGTAAGGACTACTTTTTTCTTGACACATCAACCCAAATAAAGAGGCATTGGGCCGATGAGGAAACCAACAAAAAAGTCCAAGCAGATCTATTTAAAAAAAAGTTGCGGTGTTCCATTTATGTTGAGCGAGAGTACCGTACCAAGATTCTCAACACGCTAATTGTTATCTACAATCTTTTTAGGAAATTTGGGAACATCGAAGTTGCTAAGCAGCGCACCGAAAAGCTCGAACGAGAAGGAATTTTTAACACTCTTGCTTACAATGTCGTGATACGCTTATTTAACAGATTCAATTCAGTAAAGCCAATTCTCAGACGTCTAAGAGGACTAATTGAGGGAGCGTGGGAAAATTTCTTCTATGACGGTGGAATTCCTACGGTACTAGTCGATATGACTGGTTGCACACGAGGCGCCGAAGTCCCGCAACAGCTCCCGCAAGGATATTATTTGTCTATCCCGACTAATAAGTGTCCAGATAACTGTAAAATCTATGATTTTTGGCAAGAAAAACAAGATGACTTGCAAAATCTGGCCCAAATCGATGCTTCCAAGTTTACAAAAACTAACGACCCCAAAGGAACTATGGGAAAAATTCAAAATGAAGCTCAATCTATACTTGGTGGAAAATCTCCTCATGGTAACGCATGTAGAAATGTTAGTGACGCGGTGATTAGTATAGAAGCTCGAGATGGGTACCCCGGCATAACGATACATACTATGGATTATGATTTCGAACTTCTTAAGAGTATACTCAACACTAAGGTTAGGTTTTTGAAAGTTTAGAATACCGGCTGAAATTATTTTACAAGTTCCTACATACCAGCCTTCCAACCCCGCAATTCCCGCCGATTTAGTATCTCGTATATAGTATATCGTATGTCGTGAAGGTCAATTTACTTTAAGTTTTTTCGATGTAGTTTGATCTGACAGGTGCTGTTATCATTCTTATCATAAAATACCAAAAAAGCAAATTGGCGTCCACAAAAAAGAATCTCGAATATCGAATCTGAATGTCCAATGTCGAAGTGCAGATGCGCGGGATGGGAAGAGATAGTTTTGAGTTTTTAGTGCTTAGTTTTGAGTTGGGATTGAGATTGCTTCGGCCTGCGTAGAGAACCCACGACAGTGCCGTGGGCTAACAAGTAAGGAAAACCCTGGCGAAGCCAGGGTTTGTTTTTTAATTGACCCCCAAATAAATTTGGGGGCTAAATATTTGGATTCCTGCTTTCGCGGGAATGACACCGCACCAAATTAGACGTGCGCAGCACCAAAAGAGCCCTTCGGCCCTTCGACCGCGCTCAGGACAGGCTTTTTTTGCTCAGGACAGTCGAACTGCTTCGGCTCACGGCGTTTTGGTGCTGGACAATTTGTGCGGGGCAATTCCATTTTATTTGCAAATGGAGAATATTAGGTTAATATAGTGAATTGTTATGGACGATTGGATATTGAAGGAATGGCAGTAGAAACAGAACAACCAACAAGCGAGCTGAATTCAGGGCAGGGAAATCAGGTAAAAGTGACTCTTATGGCCAGTTCAGAGGGTCGTCTTTTACTGGCTGGAGTTGCTCTGGCATTTATATTCACTTTGTGGCTCGGAGTTAAGCTGCTATTGTCTCCGGAGGAATCGCAGGTTCTTATTGGAATGACCGCCACGGAAATCATGTTTGGCCGAGCTGCGGGCCTGGCCTTCGGATATTCCCTGGGCCTTGAACACAGTACAGTTATCCCAATATGTATGATAATTGAAACAATCCTGGTGCTTATTTTCTATCCCCTTTTTGTGTTCAGCTGGCGGCATCTATTAGTGGTCAAATTGCTCAAGAACACATTCGAGCGAATCCACAATGCGGCCGAGGTTCACAAGGACAAAATCCAAAGGTATGGTATCGTCGGGCTATTTGTCTTCGTATGGTTTCCTTTCTGGATGACCGGACCGGTAGTTGGCTGTGTGATTGGTTTTATGTTAGGGCTGCGAACCTGGCTTAATATGACCGTTGTACTGGCGGGGACTTATGCAGCGATTTTTGGCTGGGCCTTTTTTCTGCGGCAGTTCCATGACCGGGTAGCATCCTACAGTTCATACGCCACAATGGTCCTTATAGCTCTATTGGTCATTATTATTATCGTGGGACATCTCCTGCACCGAACCCTCCATAAATATAAAAACAAGACTTAACTCCCGCCGAACCTGTTGTTATCCTGCTCAGTTGTTTTCGATAAAACCTTATAATACCAATCACAGTTAAAGATTGCCGATAGCATCAGACATAGTGCTGACTGAAAGGGCCTGGATTCCTGCTTTCGCAGGAATGACAGGCTTAGGCAATCGGCAATTACTAAATAGAATCGGTATAACAAATTTAGAGGAGCTAAACATTTTTTGGGGCGGTTGCGATTGACGATTTTCGATTGACGATTTGCGATTTGCGATTTTGGGATTCAGTTGCGTCGCCGTGCCGGCGACGGCTAAACAACCCACCAAATAAATTTGTGGGGTAAACATGAGATTGCCGCGCTCGGCTGCGCCTCGCTCGCAATGACCCGGCTTCGCGTTAGCTACGCCGCGGCAGGCGGGGCCAGAAAACAGAGGACGGAGGGCGGTTGCGATTGACGATTTTCGATTGACGATTTTCGATTTTGGGAGTTAAGCACCCCCAAACAACAAGTTTGTACTACTCTGCGAAGCAGCGCTTCGCTGCGAAGCACAAGAGGGTGCCACCCGCCGGGGGGTAAACATAACAACACCCGCCCAGACAGGCCTGGTGGCCAAATATTTTGTGTTTGGCGGAGTTATCTAAAAAAGTAGCGGTTGAGTTTAGCCGATATTGTTATCGTGTCTGCAATCAAAAAGAAGAACGCTATCTGCAAGAACAGGCAATTTAGCCAAGAGCAAGATAATGGATGTTTTCGATAATTTGACCGGCTCGCTGTGGGTCCCGCTGACAGTAGGGAACGTGATGAGCAAAGATGTGATTACCGTTTGCTCGGATGAAACGGTAGCTTCAGCGGCGAAGATTATGTCTGATAACAGCGTTTCGTGTATCGTCGTTGCAGACAATGGAAGCGTAGCAGGTATCCTTACTGAGACAGACTTTCTCAAAAGGGTAGCGGCCAAGGAGAAGGATTTCGACAGGATAAAGGTGAGAGAAATAATGTCTGCTCCGGTAGAGAGTATAGCCCCTAACCTGTCTGTGTTTGACGCCATCAGAATTATGGAGGACAAGCACATCAAGCGACTGCCAATCCTGGAGAAGAAACGACTGGTCGGGATTGTAACACAAACGGACCTGGTTCGAGTTGTAACATTCTACGGCAGGTGGAAGGACGTGGAGGAGATAATGAGCAGGGACGTGGCAGGAATACAGAGCAAAGCGACTATAGTGGAAGCGGCGGAAGTTATGACCAGGCGCAAGATATCGTGCATCGTAGTATTAGAGGGAGATGAGGTGGTGGGCGTTGTTACGGAAAGAGACCTTCTGGAAAGAGTTGTTGCGCTACAAAAGGACCCCGGCCAGATTAAAATGGAGGAGGTGATGTCTTCTCCAGTGACGACTGTTTCGCCCGATTACTCGGTCTTCAGCAGCAGCAGGATTATGGAGAAGATGGGTATCCGCCGACTGGTTATCACGGAGGACAAACGGCCTTGCGGGATTATATCGCAAACAGACATCCTCAGGGCAACAAAAAAGAAGCTGCAAATGGAGACTGCTGAGCTAAGCGACCTGCGTCGTCGGCTGAAAACAGAACAGTCATTTGCCGGTATTGTGGGCCGGGATGCGAAGATGCTGGAATTGTTTGACACCATCAGGGAGGTTGGGGAGGTCAATATCCCTGTGCTGATTCAGGGCGAAAGCGGTACAGGCAAGGAGCTGGTGGCGGCAGCTATTCACAACGAAAGTCACACCACAGATAAGCCCTTCGTCCCGGTCAACTGCGGGGCACTGCCGGAAGGGATACTGGAAAGTGAACTGTTCGGACATGTTAAAGGGGCGTTTACCGGAGCCGTTCAGGATAGAAAGGGTCGTTTCGAGCTGGCAGACGGGGGGACAATCTTCCTGGATGAAATCGGAGATATTCCTGCTGCGATGCAGGTGAAGCTGCTGCGAGTTCTGGAGGAGGGGACTCTAATGCGTGTCGGAGGAGAGGAGAGCATAAAAGTCGATGTGCGGGTCATCAGTGCAACGAATAAAAATCTCGCAGAGGAGGTTGCAGCAGGAAGATTCCGTGAAGACCTTTTCTACAGGTTGTGCGTGGTTCCGGTATATCTGCCGCCGCTTCGTGAACGGCGAAATGATATTCCATTGCTGGCGGAGCGCCTCTTGAAAAAAGTTCTGACAGAGGTGGGGCGAGAGGATGTTGTACTATCGCCAGAGACCGTCTGTGTTATGATGGATTATGAGTGGCCTGGAAATGTTCGAGAGCTTGAAAATGCTCTTCGATATGCGCTGGTAAAATGCAGAGATAATCTCCTGCTGCCTGAATATTTACCCTTGAAGATTCTTGAGACATACGTACCCCGACCCGTCTGCGACGGGCGGGACGTGCCGAGCCAGGCCTACCCAAGGAAAGAGCGAAAGCGCAAGCTCGATGCGGAGAGCGTGTGGCGAACGCTGGAAGAAACGGGCGGCAATAAAGTCGAAGCGGCAGTAAGACTTGGGGTTTCCCGTGCCACGCTGTATCGGTTCCTCAAAGAGAGTGAAAAAGCAAGCGAAATCATAGTCCGATAACCTGTCGTTCAAGTGTCTCAGATGGCTTATAGCGTCTCAGATAGCTTATAGCGTCTCATTTAGAGTAAATGAGACAGCACAATCTCAAAGGCCCGCTGCAAATCCACCTATAACGGTTTGATACATAAGACCTTACAACGCCCTCCTCGCCGAGGCGTTTCGTCCAACCTTCTGCAGCCGGTCTCTTAATGTCTCATTAACGGCTTTGAAGCAAGCCATTCTCTCGCCGACCTCTGAAAATTTGAGCAACATAACTGCTTGCCATACATAAACTTACGGCTTTCCGCAGCCCCGCTCCATAGTTCGGCACGCCTATTGCTCAGTTAGATAAGCAAGCCAGAGTAAGCTGGCAGCTAAACAGGGGGGTTTCGGGGGTGAATAGAACAGTCAAAAAGATCCAGTGCAAAGTTGTCCGGTCGGTTCCGTTGACTCATAAAACCTGTGAAGATGGTCAACGGAAAAGGGCAAACAGGCGGCCCGAAGGGTCGCTGCGAGGGGAAGCGGCGGCAAGCTCCCGGCCAGTAACGAGATTGCTTCAGTCCTTCGTCGTTGGCAATGACACCGGGTGCCAGATAGAGTCCGATTTCGACGAATCTTTTGGCCGGCACAAATTCGCTGAAGAAGCTGCACAAGGGCAATTTTTAGATGTCTGGGCATAGCGGTACAGCACGCTGATTTTTGCTCCTGACGGAGCATACTTCATCAAGGCTCCAATGTAAGGTGAATGCGTAGATAATAAGGAGAAACAAAGTGGATAAGCAAAGCAATAAATACATTTTGAAGGCGTTAAAAATAGCCAATGACCTAATAGACCTCGCCAACAACGAAGAGGTACTCGGAAATGACAACGTTTGTGGGATACTCCTGGGCGTGATGCGAGACTGTGCCTACAAAATTCGGCGCCAAGTAGAACGTGAATGCCAGGGGCGCAAAGCAAAAGGCCAATTGAATCCATGTGTTTCTGAAATACAACAAGAGCAGAGATTCAATCTTAAAAAGTCAATAATGATTCTTGGTGCGGTGCTGATTCTGGTTGCAGCGGCTTCCGGGCCGGTTAACGCAACCATCATCCTCTCGACCGACGCAACGGAAACACTTGGGGGGCTTAGCTTTTCCGACGGTGGCGCAGCCGAGTATGACCCGGCAACCGACACCGCAACATTGTACTTCGACGAAAATCTGTTCGGGGGCAACGAAAATATCGATGCCCTCCACGTCCTTGCCAGTGGTAATATAATCTTATCGACCTCTAACACCAAAAGCTCGCTGCTGGGTGGGCTGAGCTTCGGGAACGGCGACCTCATCGAGTACAATCCGACAACATACAGTGCGACTTTATACTTCGCCGAAGGTCTCTTCAGCAACAACGCCAACATCGACGGTGTCTATGTTACACCAATGCCTGAGCCGGCAACAATAGGTATGCCGGGTCTCGGCTGTCTGGTATTGGTTTGCCAACGACACAATTCGAAAAAAACACCTCGATTCTCGATATTCGTTGCGAGCATCGAGCATTCAGGCCAAGTTATCAGGTAACCTGATTTCCTGATACCCTGATCCATCAAGTGTCAACCTCAATGCCGTACAACTGACAGAAGGTCCGCAGTTGCCTGGCGTAGCTGCCATAGAATATAACCTGATGCATACCCTTTACATCACAAACGTCATCCACCTCGTTAATGGTCATCTCTATATTTGTTCGGCAGCCTCCGGTGGCGGGAACGGGTGGGCATCCCACCACTTTCCCACTATAAATGTGCATCCGCGGCGTTTCGCCTGGAAGGTATTGGGCCATAGTAACGTCTTTTCCCACAGGCCAGAGGACCCGGGGGACACAGCCCCAGCCGGCTTCGGCGTGGTTCATTAAGATGTATGGCTCGGGTTGGGCGGTTGTACCCTTCAACTTCGAGGCACAGGTGCAATGCGCACCGAAATAGTGATTTTTCTCGGTCTCCATAGAAGCGTTCTGCTGAAAGCCCGGCTTGTCAAAGAGTTCCTGCACGAGCATCAAGGTCAGCGTTGCGCTCAGGTCAGCTTGACAGCCGGCGGCGATGCCTTCGTCCCTCAAAGTCATAAAGCCCATACACGGGGGGACGTGCTTATGCGGCCTTTTAAGTCCCGGTAAACAATCCATCATCACCGCATCGGCATTCTCTGCCTTGATGATTTGTTTGAAGACAAAATATGCTTTTGCGGCCTCGAGGACATCAGCTTCGGTTGGCTGGATTACGTCTCTGGCATTCTTCAGATAGGCCCGGGCGAGCTTTTTGACTGCGTCCGTAACTTCGGTGCGCTTAAATTCCTTATAAAACCTCTCGTGCGGGATGGTTCGCACGCGCGTTCCAAGATGCGGCACCGTTGTTTCTCCGGTCTGCGAGCCCCTGATGTTGATAATGCAGCCCTCCTTCATCCAGCGGGCCGTTCTAATCATATTCATTCCTTCTTCGACGGCATCAAGATTGTCCAGCGAATTTATGAGATACACGCCGGGTTTTTCGCGCAGCTGATTAATGTGACCAACGAGCAGGATGCCAAGCGTTGTAAGTACGACCGTTGGGACTGGCACCTCTTCAACGATACGAGTAACATGTCCCCAGTGCCCCTTCTTGAATAGTATAAGGAGCAATCCATCGGGCTTCGATTGCTTGACTTCGTTGATGAACCGCGTTACACTTGCCGTCTCATCGAGCGGTTTGTCATCCATCAAGATACGCATTCCCAGATTTCGCTCGATGCTTCTAATCCTGTCCATATACTTTTTTTGACGCGCTTCAGCATCAAAGGTTGAGCCCGGCCAGCTATAATAGCCAACTTTTCTTAGAGACTCGGTGGGCGGATAGACAAAAGCCCCGCGTATGGTGGCGGTTTTCTTCTGCTGGCCGGCGGCCTTCGGAGAAGCCCCGGCAGCGGCAAGCAACTTCTTAGAGGTCAGCGAAATTCCCGCTGCAGTGGTGCCCATTGTCTGGAGGAAGCCCCGCCGGGACATCTTGTATGCCTTTGTTGATTGTAACTTTTTCATCTTAGCTCCTTTCCTGTTTAATTAATTTAGTGTCGGGATTTTTTGAGAAAAATCAGGGCTACTCAAAAAATAAGTTACTGCCATTATAAACAATTATGAGGCGCTGAAAAACTATTTTTTCATAGATTAGCTCAAACTGACCGGTTTTTTTTAGACATGGATTTACACGGATTAACACGGTTTTTGTCAGCCACGAAAAG
>JAUXAH010000407.1 GCA_030614945.1 Phycisphaerae bacterium | reverse complement strand
AGCAAATGGCGGGCCAGCTTCGGCCAAAAGGTCAATTATATAATCAGCGACGTGCCGCCATCGGCAAATGACGTGCAAATTGAAAAAGCCGTACCGTCATCAGGCATTATAAGTCTTGCCCAGGCAGTTGCGATGGCCACTGCACACAATCGGGATTATCAGACGCGAAAGGAATCTTTATATCTTTCGGCACTTAGTTTAACAGGTACGCGGCATCAGTATGCACGACAATGGTTCGGAACCATTGACTATAGATACACAAGAGAAGAAGGCGAGGAAAATGTACGCGTGGGTGGAAAACCGGGTGAAGGGGGTGAAAAGCTGGTGGGCTTTGACCACACGCAACTGTTAGGTGATGGACTGTTAGTCACTACCAGTCTGGCAATCGATTGGATACGCTTTCTTGCCGGGGACCCGAGGACTTCACTGTATTCGGTTCTGAGCGCCAGTTTGTCTGTTCCTTTGCTGGGCGCCGGTGCCGGTAAGGTCGCCCGGGAACAACTGACTCAGGCCGAGCGGGATGTTTTGTATGACATACGCTCATTCAACCGCTATCGCAAAACGTTTGTGGTTGATATTGTTACTGCCTACTACAGTGTTTTGCAGCAAAGGGATGCTGTAACGAATGCAGAGAATAATTATAAGAGAGTGCTTGAATCGAAAGAGCGTTTGGATATGGAAGCCGAAGCCGGGCGTAAAAGCCGCATCGATGTTGATGAGGCGGAACAAAATGTGCTGAGTGCAGAAAGTATGGTTGTAGCAGCCCAGCAGAGGTATGAGCAGAGTCTTGATGTATTTAAGATACAGTTATCGTTACCAACCGACGCTAATGTGGAACTGGACCAGAACGCGTTGAAGGCATTGGAAGAAGCCGGGATAAGCGAAGTCGATTATACATTGAACGCAGCGATTGAAACAGCATTGCTGCGGCGTCTGGATTTAGCTAACAGTGCAGATTGGATTGACGACGCACTGCGTGGGGTTATGTTGGCCTCTGATGGCCTTGGGCCTCAGTTGAACCTGACGGGCAGCGCCGGCGTAGAATCATCAAGAGAAAGGACCGACTTTAGCAGATTGCAATTTCGCAGTGGTAGCTACAGGCTGGGCTTTGATGCTGATTTACCGTTGGACAGAAAAACGCAGCGCAATGCTTATCGCCAGGCACTGATAACATTAGAGCAGCAGCAGCGGCAGTATGAGGATGATATAGACAGGATTAAATTAGCTGTGCGCGGAGCTTACCGGCAGCTTCAGGAGACGGCAGACCGGTACAATATCCAAAAAAACAGTCTTGCGCTGGCAAAGGAACGGGTTGAAATGAATAAAGTATTTCTGGATGCAGGACGAGTTGAAACGCGAATCTTACTGCAGTCACAGGATGCTTTATTAAATGCTCAAGATGATGTTACGGCCGCCTTAGTAGAGCACTTAAACGCAAAATTGAGCTTTTACCGAGATGTTGGTATACTGCAGGTCAGGCCGGATGGAATGTGGGAGAAACAGATACAATGACCGACCATAAACGCAAAAGTAAGCCAGATAAATCGCCTCCTTTGCCGTCTGCGACAGCAGACAAGGGGGGCCGTCGAGGCGTGCTGAGGCTAATTGGCGGCGGCAGAGGCCTGTGGATAGTCCTCATTTTCGTTGTAATCGTCCTAATTGCAGTGTGGCTCAAGGTGGTCCGGGGTGGTGAGGGGTCGACGAGCAACCTTGCTACCTTCGTTGCGAAACGAGGTCCTTTAACAATCAACGTATTAGAGTCGGGCACGATAAAGTCCAGAGAGCAGATTATCCTGAAGAACGAGGTCGAAGGAAGGACCTCCATCATCTGGCTCATTCCCGAGGGGACGCATGTTAAGGAAGGAGAGCTCTTAGTTGAATTGGACGTTAGTACATTGGAGGACGCCAAGATCGACCAGGAAATCAGCCGCCAGAATGCGTACGCGGCTTTTATCAATGCGACAGAGACCCTCGCCGTGGTTGAGAATCAAGCCCAAAGTGATCTTGATGTAGCACAACTGACGCTTAATTTTTCCAAGCAGGATCTGGAGCAATATGAGGAGGGGCAGTATCCCAACGAAAAGACCACTGCTGAAAACGAAATAACCTTGAGAGAAGAGGAGCTTAAACGTGCCGAGGAGACTCTGGCGTGGTCACAGAAGCTGGCCGCCCGGGAGTACATCTCCCAGACTGAACTGCTGGCCGACAGGCTGGCAGTGACCCGCAGTAAAAACAACCTGGAGCTGGCACAGAATAACCTCAAGCTGCTGGAGAACTTCACCTACCAGCGCAATATAGC
>JAUXAH010000659.1 GCA_030614945.1 Phycisphaerae bacterium | reverse complement strand
AAAGACTTATGGAAGATTAGCTTTTCAAAAATGTAACGTTATCGGACGGGTGCAGCGTGTCCAGAAATAGCCCTGTCCGGCTATTGTGGTCGGACATTATGTAAGTTTCGCTGACAACAAGGCTTATGTGTTTTGGGGCCTCCCATGTCCGGACAAAACGGACAAGCCCCGAGACGCAGTTGGACCTCTGGCGTATACGTGCGAAATGGCATCCAGTCTAAGCTTGTCACACGTTTCCAATGTGACACTCATAAGTGTTTATGTCGTAAATGGTTACGTTTCGAGAAGGTCGGTTGTCACTGACAAAAGTGACATCATATCAGCTATTGTAGTCGCACTAAAACCTATGTGTTTTGTAGGAATTGTCGGGGTCGACAGGCCCGACAATAGATAAGTCTTGATATCGTAAAGGGATACGAGGATTCGTACCCCCTGTCAAACGACAACATCGACATTCATTAAGGCTTTTTTCATCTCTAGACCAGGCTGGGCATGTCCAAAAATAGCACTGGATTATTGTCCTTTCGGGGTCGGAATGGGCGCAAACGGATAAGCCATGTTCATATAAAGAGTTACATAAATTCTAGCCTTTTGTCAGACGAAAACTCCGAAATTCATTAAGGCTTTTTTTATCTCTAGACCCCCATATGATGCCCCCGCTATGAACCTACGACCCAGATAAAGCACAGGAGAAAATCGCTGTATTCCTGTGGCCGACCCGGAGAATCTCAGTCCTTCGACTGAATCCTATGCCAAATTTTGACTTTTTTATAAATCACTTATAGCAAAGCATTTATGGAATGCACAGTTTCCAGACAAGTCGTTTAGCCGGCCCAACCGTTTTTCTGATAGTAATCGGTGGTACCCTCGGGCCAGGGATACCATGCCATCACCTCATCCTCCATCATCTGCACGGTATTGGGATCCAGGATCGTCCCGTCACGAAAGGAGGCCGCCAACCGGGCTAGATCAATAGCTGAGGCATACCAGCAGCCGCCATTACCCTCGCCCTCGAAGACGGGGAAAAAGCCCTAAGTTTGAGTAAAATATTCTTGACGCAGTGCCGGGCTAACCTATAATTGATAATATGCGGTAGCTATTGTACATTGCTTATATCCTGGAAAGGGCTTCATATGGAACGGATAAGTAACTGGAGAGACGATTATAAAATAAAACTTACACTTCCCAAACAGTGGA
>JAUXAH010000600.1 GCA_030614945.1 Phycisphaerae bacterium | reverse complement strand
TCATGATTGGTAATTCCCCTAAGGGTTTTCCGTTTCGCTCCAAGGTTATTTACGAACGACTAATCTGGATCCCCGACCCCTGCCTGAGACTTGCTGGGGCAGGCTACGACATTCGGGGACAGGTTTGGCTTGGCCTGTTTTCGGCCGGGGGCAAAAAAGACACGCCTCTATAATTGGGCGAACATGCGCGTTTGAGTCGAAATTTGGTGCTTTTTTGACAGGATTGACAGAGATAAGAGGTTGTCAGAAAAGGAGATAAAATTTTTTTGTTTTTTTCGATTTTTGTCGACAACTACCCGCAGATTTGATTGAAAAATTTCAGTTTGTAGTTTATAGTTCGTAGTTCATAGTGGTTCAGGCACGAAGAAAATAGCCGCAGATTTCGCAGATTTCGGGATAAGAATTAGCCACAAAGACACGAAGACATAAAGAAAAAATTAGATGTAGATTGACGCAGATTGACGCTGATTTATTTGGCCACGAAAAAGCACAAAATGCACAAAAGGGACAAAAAAACGGCCAAAAAGCACCTTTTTTGGCCGCCTTTTTTCATATTGAAACCGGAACTCTATCCCCTATAATCTTATAATCTCCCTAAAGCATGCGGATTTCCTTGTGTTGACGGGAAACGTTAGGTTTGTCGTAGATAGAGACTGTATTGGTACGAGCCTATAGTATTTAGCAAAAGGAGTGTTGTATGGAGATTGAGCAAAGAATTAAAGCAATTAAGATACTTATTGATGGTTTACTAAACGAGGAAGAAACAGAAAGGATACGTTCATATTGTACAATTAAAGTTTTGTGCGATGAAGTGCGGGATTGCACGATGGTGAAAAAGAAGGGTGCGAGCTATGTTGAGGAGAAGCTGAAAGATGTACTTACGCATTGCGGGGCCGTAGCGAATCTGGAAGATAGAATGGGACACTCGGAAATGCAACACGTGTCTTGGGCTCGAACCGCAGCAAACGCGTGCTGATAGCTGTCCTTGCGACGGTGTTAAATCATAAAATTATAGCTTAGACGAAGGCAATTGCTGGATACAGCGTTGACGGGAATTGCGGGTTTGGGTATTGTGAATAGATTGTGTGAAAATAGGTGGTTGTGAGTGGTATTACTAAATTGTATTGTAAGGAAGTGAATTATAAATGGAATCGGCTTTAATTGGATTAGTGGGTTTACTTATAGGTATTGTACTAAATGAATATTTACGCCGTAGACATAGAATAGAACAATATTCAGTTCGTATCTTTGGATCAAGCAACTTTTTTTCTGTAAATTTTCTTTTGCTCTGAGGCAGAATCATCGTTCTCCACGTCCATATTCAAATACCTTTTACCCGTTTCCCACTCCTCGCTCAGTTCCATCAAAACTGCACTGACCAGACGCAGCAG
>JAUXAH010000573.1 GCA_030614945.1 Phycisphaerae bacterium | reverse complement strand
TCATGATTGGTAATTCCCCTAAGGGTTTTCCGTTTCGCTCCAAGGTTATTTACGAACGACTAATCTGGATCCCCGACCCCTGCCTGAGACTTGCTGGGGCAGGCTACGACATTCGGGGACAGGTTTGGCTTGGCCTGTTTTTTGGCCGGGGGCGAAAAAGACGGCCCTCTATAATTGGGCGAACATGCGCATTTGAGTCGAAAAAAGTGCTCGATTCTCGATTCCCGATTCTCGTAACTCGATATCAGAAAAGGAGTAAAAAAAATTTTAGAAAAATCTAAATTTTCTAAAAACTACCCGCAGATTTGATTGAAATTGATAGGCCACAGAGGACACAGAGAACTCAGAGAATTCAATAATATTTAATCGCGGATTGCGCGGATTAACGCGGATTTTGTTTAGCCGCGAAAAGGCGCAAAAGTTTAAGCGCGGAGAACGCTGAGGCCGCAGAGAAATAATCAATAATCAATAGTAAATAATAAATCGATTTTCCTTTGACTTTTGCCTTCTTTTCAGGTATTTTTTACCCCGTGAGATAAAACACCGAGGGGCGGAAATCAAAGAAAGCGTACAGCGGGCAGCGTATAGCGTTTAACGGACAGTGGATTAGTTAGTTGGTTAATTGGTGCCGAGCGACGAGTGACTAATTGTTTGCCGTCAGTCGGCCTTTCGCGGACTATTTTTTGATAATCCGGTGTGGGGTAGATTTAGTGGGTCACTGTCGCTAAGCGGTTTCAGAAAAGTTTTTAAATGTAAATAGCCAATTTTTCCGGTCAATGGCTGCAAAAACAGGCTTTTTGGCGAGATATTGGTGGCCTTATGCTACAGAACATCAAAAAACTTACGTAAAAGCGCTTAGTTATCTTATGTGGAAGTTATGTCTACAAGAGAAAATATTGCTAAGATATTTACAGGTATCACTGAACTAGATGATGATGTTGATATTTTCAAATTTAACAACATATCAGTAAGGAACTATGATCCGCCTGCATATATTGTGCGCATTATTCTAATTGATGTGTTAGGGCTTCGAGATTGTGGTCCTATGGATAAGGTAAGGTGGCATACTGTATTTTCCTACAAGGATAAAACCTTCATGATGCGTGATTACAAATTTGGATCTTGGTCAATAGAAAGTGATACTAATGATGAACAAACTCATGCAGTGGTCTCTGAATTAAAGAGAAAGATCAAAATTGCTGCAAATAACTTAGAGCCTCTAACAAAATGAAATATTTGCCAAATGATTCCAACATATTTTGATACAACCTATAACCAACAACGCTTGATGAATATCATCACGTCGTTCATAACGAATCCGAAAGCGACGGTTCTGATGCAGCCACGACAAACTGCGTTCAATCACCCAACGATAGATACCCAATCCACTGCCATTACCTGTTCGACGCTTCGCCAAGATAGGAATAATACCTTTTTTCCGAATTACTTTACGATGAGGTTCAGA
>JAUXAH010000245.1 GCA_030614945.1 Phycisphaerae bacterium | reverse complement strand
GAGATTACCAGCGATGACCGAATCGTCAAAGCACTGCCTACAATAAAAAAGATATTAGCCGGCGGGGGCGCGTTGATTCTTATGAGCCATCTTGGCCGACCGAAGGGCCAGAGGGATGAAAAGCTGTCCCTTGCACCGGTGGCCAAGAGACTTTCCGAATTGCTGGGCAAAGAAGTCATTTTCGCTGACGATTGCATTGGGGCCGAGACAAAAGCCAGGGCGCAGGGACTGGCGAGCGGCGATTGTATGCTGCTTGAGAACCTGCGCTTCCATAAGGAAGAAACGATAAAAGACAAGGCGGCGAAGGAAGATGCGCAACTGCGAGAGGCCAAAGACGATTTTGCAAAAGAGCTTGCGGATTTGGCGGACATCTATGTTGACGATGCCTTCGGCACGGCACACAGGGACAATGCTTCAATGTATACGGTGCCGTTGATGATGGAGGGTAAGCCACGAGTTATCGGGTTTTTGATTGAAAAGGAGCTGAAGTTTCTCGGTGAGACGTTAAGTAATCCTGAGAGACCGTTCGTGGCGATATTAGGCGGAGCGAAGGTTTCGGACAAGATAGGCGTGATTGAAAATCTGTTAGACAAAGTTGACTGCATCCTGATTGGCGGGGCAATGGCCTATACATTCTTCAAGGCCGAGGGGCAGGACGTCGGTAAGAGCTTGTGCGAGAATGATTTTCTTGATGAAGCTACTAAATTGCTGAAACGAGCCAAAGAGGTCGGCTGTGAAATAGTTTTGCCGCTTGATAATGTAGCTGCCAGCGAATTCAAAGCCGGTGCTGAGAATAAAGTGGTCAGTGGCAATATTGAAGCCGACTGGCAGGGTGTGGATATTGGGCCGGCAACCAGGAAGCTTTTTACAGAGAAACTTTCCGGCGCACAGACAATTGTCTGGAACGGTCCGATGGGCGTTTTTGAGCTGCCGCCTTTCGATGAAGGTACGAAGGCGGTGGCTCTGGCCGTTGCCGAGGCCACGAGTAAAGGGGCGCGGAGCATAATCGGCGGTGGTGACAGTGCAAGTGCGGTAGAGAAGCTTGGTCTGGCGGAGAGAATAAGCCATATTTCTACGGGCGGCGGGGCTTCACTTGAATTTTTGGAAGGTAAGAAATTCAAGTGTCTCGAAATCCTCGATGAGAAGTAGAGTTCGTAGTTCATAGTTCGTGGTTCGTAGTTCGTGGTTCGTAGTTCATAGTTCGTGGTTCGTAGTTCGTAGTTCATAGTTCATAGTTCGTGGTTCGTAGTTCGTAGTTCGTAGTTCATAGTTCATAGTTCGTAGTTCGTGGTTCGTAGTTCGTAGTCGAGAATATAAACCGGCACCTAATCAATAATCAATACGAATGGTCTTATGTCTGATTTACGGCTGCCTAAAGCAGGGACAATTGAGATTGCACCATCGATACTGGATGCTGATTTCGCCAGATTAGCCGAGGAGATAGCTGCGATTGAGTCGGCTGGTGTGAGTATGGTGCATCTGGACGTTATGGATGGTCACTTTGTTCCGAATATTACAATCGGGCCGCCGGTGATTGCCAAGCTTCGCAAGTGCAGCGGGCTGGTTTTCGACAGTCATTTGATGATAAGTGAGCCGGCCAAATATGCTGAGCGTTTTGTCGAGGCCGGCGCCGACCATATAACATTTCATATTGAAGCGGCTGAGAGAAGTGACAAGCTCATTGACCGGCTGCACGGGCTTGGTGTTACGGCGGGGATATGCCTGAACCCGGAGACAGAAGTTGAGGCGATAGAGGCGATTGCGCCGCTTTGCGATATGGTTCTGGTGATGACGGTCCGTCCGGGTTTTGGTGGGCAGAAGTTTATGCCGGAGGCGGCGAAAAAGATTGCTCGAATAAGAGAAATTGTCGGTCCTGATATTCGCATCGAAGTCGATGGGGGGATAGACCCCCAGACCACGCCGACTGTCGTTTCCTACGGCGCTGATACGCTTGTAGTGGGCAAGGCAATATTTTCAAAATCCGACCGTATTGCAGCGATAAAGGCCATTCGTCAGGCGGCCAGGTAATCAGGGTATCAGATGGCCTGGTGCCCCTGGCTTCTAAGATACTGTATCTTTCCTTCGATACGAGAAGTTATCGGACAAGTCAGTAATTTTCCGCTTCTCCACGCATTTTTAGAACAGTGGACCGTGGCAGGCTTCGAGTCCACGAGCAATCAACCAGATATTCAGAGAGTTTTGATTTCTAACCGCTTTAAGGGGGTATTGTCGTTCTCGGCGTGTGCAAACTTATTGATTATCCTCTTATTTTGACCCGGCATTTTGTGCAGGATATTCCTGAAAAACGACTTATTTGAAAAAAGAAATTATACACCCGCCTTTGATAACCGATGAAATGCATCGGCGGTAAAACTGCCCGCGTTAATGTGGAAAGTACTTAAGAACAGTTAAAAAAAACAAACGAGTTTGTTAGAACAAAGTCCAATTGGGAGGTATAAAAATGGCAAAAAGATCACTTAAAACCAGGAAAACGGCGACAAAAAAGAGTGCTGCTCCGAAAGCCAAGGCAACCACAAAGAGCGCCACTCCGAAACGCGCCAGGAGACGCGCAAGGCCGAAAGCCAAGGCAACCACAAAGAGCGCCACTCCGAAACGCGTCAGGAGACGCGCAAGGCCGAAAGCCAAGGCAACCACAAAGAGCGCCACTCCAAAACGCGCCAGGAGACGCGCAAGGCCGAAAGCCAAGGCAACCACAAAAAGCGCCACTACGAAACGCGCCAGGAGACGCGCAAGGCCGAAAGCCAAGGCAACCACAAAAAGCGCCACTCCAAAACGTGCGACAGCTGAGAGACACGTAACGCCGAAGGCCAAGGCAACCACAAAGAGTGCCACTCCGAAACGCGCAACAGCTAAGAGGCACGTAACACCGAAGGCCAAGGTAACCAGAAAGGCCACCGCTCCGAAACGCGCGACGGCCAAGAGGCACGTAACGCCGAAGGCCAGGGCAGCCAGAAAAACCACGAGGAAAGTCGCCCAAAGACGAAGCCCTGTAATGGCAAAAGGTGAATTTGATTTTAACGCCTGGCTGCTGCCCAGTTTAGAGCTGGAACAATATGAGCCTAATGTTGAGCCGGAGGTCGGGGTTAAGGACCAGATTAAGGGTTCTACCCGCTATGCCTGGATTGGGGCAGGTCAGTGCGGCGGAAGATTGGTGAAGTCATTCCATGACCTGGGTTATAAGAAGGTATTGGCGGTGAATACGACCCACCATGATCTGGATTTGCTCGATATTCCCCAAAATCAAAAGTTCCAGATGAACATCGGGGAAAAAGGCGCCGGTAAGGATATGGAAAGAGGTAGAGGCGCCATCCAGCAATATCAGCAGGAAATTTTGCACTTAACCCGGCAAACGTTTGGTTCTCAAGTTGACCACATCATGGTTTGCTTTGGAGCCGGTGGAGGCACAGGCGGTGGAAGCGCAACGGGCCTGATTGAGATTGCCAAAAGATATGCTCGATATATTGGTCTAACCGAACCGGACAAGAAGGTTGGTGCGATTATGACTTTACCGACGGTAGGCGAAGCCAGTTCCCCATTGGTAGCGCAAAATGCTCATGATGTGGCTTCCGAATTAAGCCAGATGGCAGCGAAAGGAAAGATATCGCCGCTTATCATCATAGATAATGAAAAGATTAGCAAGCTGTATCCAGGGATGACGGTGAAATCCTTCTGGCCGAGCATAAACAATACTGTTGCAGGTCTGTTTGACATCTTCAACAGGGTCAGTGCGCTGAGCAGTCGGTACACCTCTTTTGACCCTGTGGATTATCACAGCATTATGGAGGCGGGCAGTTGCGCGATAATGGGCCTGACGAGAGTAAATAAATTTAACGACAGGTTCGCGATATC
>JAUXAH010000627.1 GCA_030614945.1 Phycisphaerae bacterium | reverse complement strand
GAACCCGAGATGGAGATAGGGGAAAGCGAAAACGACATCAGACTGAACTCCGACACCCCGATTGGCTACGTTTCGCTGGATGCCGAAACGGACATCGACGCGCAAATAGGCTTGGTGGAAATCGTAGTAAAGCGCCTGAACAAGTTCAAGAACCTTCTGGAGTCGCTGAAATGAGCATAGAAAAGGAACTTCGGGCGATAGGCAAGAAATTCACGCATCTGGCATTTGCAGACGCGCCGAAAATCCGAACCAAGAGCAGAAAGCACTTGATGGCAATGATAGAGGAATTTCGCAAAGAAGCCCACAGAAGAAACATGATAATGTTCCAGTTGTGCAATGTTCTAGCCGATTTGAATAAGAGTTCCGAAACTTCGAGCCCTAGCCGCCAAGCTAGGGCTCCAGTCAAGTGCTTCGGGCAGAAAACGGGGTGAATGGCTAGACGCAAGAGGATAACTTTCCACGGGGCGGGAAAAAAGGCGAGCTTCCTAGTGGCTAAATATCAGTACGTTTGGGTCTGCGAGAAATGCCTCCGCGTGTCGAAATTGAAGGGATACGAACATGCCACAGCCCCCGACAAGATGGACTTGTGCAAGGGCAAGTGGGTGAGGAGGCCGATCTGGTGAAGTCCGAGGCCGAGGTCAGGGCGCGGCTCGAAGTGAAGATTTGGTGTTCACATTGTTGCGTGTTCCACGAAGCTGAAAAGGACAGGAATTATGAGAACGTCTATTCCGATAAGTGCAATCAAATTGTTTCCATCGTTATCAAGAAGCGAGGCGGCGGGGGCGGGGGCTGATGTGCGGCGAAAATTTAGATGTGGATTGCCCTGCTTGCGGTGAATTTGTCACGATGAGGTATGACGATGACAGGGAAACATTTGAATGCCCCAAGTGCAACAAACGGTTCAAAGATAAAGACACGCCGATTGAAGGCGGGGGCGGGGAGGGCTGAACGTGGCTGATATCTGCGATGTTTGTCCAGCTGCGCCCAAAAACAGTGAAGCTTGCAAATTAATGATTGCGATGCAGGAATGCAGACCTGAAGGCGGGGAGGGCGAGAGGCGTGGCTAAGAAAACGTGCTGGTATTGCGGAAGTCAATTTACTGAGAAGGTTTGTCCTGCTTGTTCACGAGCAGCCAAAGCAGAAAGGGGGCGGCGGCGGTGAGCGGCGGGCGGACTAAATTCAAAGTCGAGGTTTGGTGTCCTGGTTGTGCCGAATTTCACAAGGCAACGATAGACACAACTTATCCTTCCCGAAGTAAGCTCTACACCACGAAATGCCAGCAAATCGTGTATATTGAATGTGAAAACGAGGAGGC
>JAUXAH010000301.1 GCA_030614945.1 Phycisphaerae bacterium | reverse complement strand
CCCTCGTTTGTGAACTCGTATTCAAAGCTCTTATCATTAATAATCGCCTCAGGCACTTCAACGCCTATAAGACTCCAGGTCCCCGACGAAATATACGCCCAGTTACCCTCCCCGGCCGGCACGGCGACAACCGCTGAGGCCGTGTCGTGCGAGCCAATCGCAATAATCGGAATAGGCCCGCAGCGAAGCTCGGTTCCAATCTTCGCGCTCAACTGCCCAACAACTGTCCCCGGCTCGACAATTCTTGGCATAATATCAATCGGCAAAGAAAGTTTATCGAAAATCTCTTTCGACCATTGACCCGTTCTCATATCCATCAATTGTGACGTGCTCGCAAGACTGTATTCGCCGAAAATCTTACCGCACAAATGGTAGGAGAACAAATCAGCGATAAAAATCAGGGTCTTTGTCTTGGCCAGCGCAGCCGAGCTGCCTAAACGCATCGCAAGAAGCTGATAAACCGAATTTAGCTGCATAAACTGCAGCCCCGTGTTTTCATAAATTTCGCGTTTGCCCATCAGCTCAAACGCCTTTTCCATCATCCCGTTGGTTCGGCTGTCACGATAATGATAAGGATTTTCAACCAGTTTACCGTCGACGTCCAGCAGCCCGAAGTCAACGCCCCAGCTATCGACACCGATACCCCAGACTTGGGTCCCTGCCGCTTTTGCCGCTTTGCTTATGCCGGTTTTAACTTCGGATAGCAGTTTGTCGAAATCCCAGCGAAGCGAGCCGCGCTCTTCAACCGGGCCGTTACCGAAACGATGGATTTCCTCGAGGGCAATTTTATCATCCGAGACCGAGCCGAGCATCACTCGCCCGCTCTCGGCTCCGAGGTCAACCGCGATATATTTCTTCACTTGCGCCATCACCAATTCCTTATTATTTGATTCTCTATTTATCGAGCATCGAGTATCGAGCATCGGGCAAGGAAAGGATTTTATAACCCAAATCCTTTGCTATTGCAAATCGAAAATCGAAGTGTGAAGGTATGCCCTTTGTTGCGGGCACAGATGTAATCAGGGTAATAGATAAAGCCCGCAAGAAGTAGTTAGGCCTATATGTGGCGCAGCATTTTTTGCCGCTACGCCCGCGGAATGGATTGGTCCTGCTGAAAACGCATCTTGGCCTGACCGATAAGATAAAAACTGCCCGTTATACAAATCAGGTCTTCTTTGCTCACAGCGTTTTTCGCAAGCCGCAGTGCTTCACCCAAACTGCTGGCTGTCTGGCACATCTTGCCGCACATCTCCGTGTACATATCAGTCAGGTCTTCCGGAGACATCGCCTTTGCCGAGTTGCTGCGGGTGAAAACCACCTTGTCAGCACCGTATTGTAATTTATGCAGCATACCTTTAACGTCCTTGTCACTGTTACAACCGAAGATGACCACCATAGAATCGTAAGGAATATTTTGGCCTATCGCATGTATCAACGCATGAATGCTTGCGGCATTGTGAGCGGCATCTATCATAATTCTCGGGTCGTCGCAAATCATCTCCATTCGGCCCGCCAATGACACGCTATGAAGTCCCTTAGTTGCTTTTTCGCTGTCTATCTCGTAGCCGCTTGCTTTGAGTTTATCCAGCATAGCCAGGGCCAGACCGCAGTTGATTGCCTGATGTTTGCCGTGAAGCGGCACTCGCAGATGTTCAAATTTACTCGTTGGTGTTGTCAGGCAGATTCTTGTATGTGGGCCGTGCTCCCGCGACGTTTCAAATCGATGCGAAAAATCAATATCGGTGCCGGTTACACTCAGCGGCGCTTTGACGGCAATAGCATGCGATTTTAGAACACGCATTGCCTCGTCCTCCTGTTCGACGGTAACAATCGGAACGCCGCGCTTGAAAATACCGGCCTTCTCCTTGGCAATTTTGTCGATAGTCTGCCCAAGCTGGTGCTGATGGTCGATGCTCAAACTGGTTATACCGACGACCTTGGGCTGAATAACGTTGGTGCTGTCCAGTCTGCCGCCTAAACCGGTTTCGATCACACCAATATCAACTTGCGTATCGAGAAAATGCATAAACGCCAGGGCCGTCATAATCTCAAAGAAGGTGGGAGGAGTATTCTTTGATATCTTCTCAACCGAGGCATAAACGCGGTTCAGCAGGCCAAGCATTTCTCGGTCCTTTATCATTTCGGAATTGACCGTAATCCGCTCATGCAAATGTACCACGTGAGGCGAGGTGTACAACCCCACGTCGTAATCATTCGCCTCGAGCATCTTCGCCAGCATCGTCGCAGTTGAGCCCTTTCCTTTTGTGCCGGCTATATGAGCTGTATGGATTTTTTTGTGAGGGTTGCCCAATAAGGACAGCAGTTTTTCCATCCTATCGAGGTTGAACGTCGTAACGTTATAGCGTAGATGCTGTTGCTTTTCGTAGTCAGTCTGCGCAAACAGGTACTTCATAGCCTCTTTATAGGTTCTGAAGGCCTTTTTGGACTTGACTTTGGCGACCTTGGAAGAGCTTTTTTTCGTCCGTTTCTTTCGAGTTGTTTTTATTGATTGTGGCATAAAACCTTAATTCTAACGGCTGAAAGGCCTTACGTCAACACTCAAAGGCTAAAACAACAGAAAAACCCGGAACTATACCGAATAAAAGGCCATAAGTGCCTGCTAATAAAGATGTTACAGAAAAGCTAACTTTACGCCATTATCTTTATAAAACTCCACCCGCATCATCGTAGCTAAATACGTAATTACTTTTTCTTATAATAAGATGCTTCCTTGAGCTCAGTTTGTGTTTTAGTATCTTTTTGAGCCTGAATTGTCTAACTTATAGCCAGCACCACCCCAAAACCGTATTGCGTCTATTTTTCGCAACGACGCATCACTATTGGCCCCCGTCTCACCGCAGGTTGGCGTAATACGCACTGCGTAAACTGTCATTGCAAACGGAGCGGACTGATTTAAACCCCTTACTACTGTTTGTCATCCTATAGCTAAGTATGGTATCTGTCCACTTTCATGAGCTCCTAAACCCGGTTATGTTTATGTTGTCCTTATTTTCGTCCTGTTTGCGACGACGCAGAAACAAACTACCCAAGCCGAGCAGCAACACCGGCGCTGACTCAAGAATCCCACGAAAGTGTTGCAATTAACGAGCTAAGGAACTTAAAGGAAAGATTAAAC
>JAUXAH010000643.1 GCA_030614945.1 Phycisphaerae bacterium | reverse complement strand
TTCTTGACGACCCGCTCGATGTCGGCGGCGACTGCCTTGTAAGTGAACGCACCGGCGATTGTCCCTGCGGCAATCAGGGAAGTATTGCGGATGAAAGTCCTTCGCGAAAGTTTGTTCTTGTTCATCGTTTCTCTCCTTTTCAATTCTGGGTTGGTTCCGGCATTTTCCGGCACACTAAACCGGAATAAGGCCAAAACCGGTTGTAAAGTTTTCTCATCACCAATTATGGCGTTAGGTTTTTAGCTTTTCTTTTAATGAATTGACCAGCTCAATCGCCTTATCTGCTGCTGCTTCAATAGATACTTTTGCGCTTTTGGTTTCTGACCGCAGCTTTATCTCGACATTGCCTTCAGCAACAGACTTTACGCCGACGGTAACTCGTACGGGGATACCAATCAGGTCGGCGTCTTTAAATTTCACTCCGCCGCGCAAGGCGCGGTCGTCCAGCAATACGTCAATGCCTTCGTTGAGTAACTGCTGGTAGATGTCTTCGGCCACCTGCGCTACCTTCTCATCATCCTGGTTGACGCTGGTAACCAGAACCTCAAACGGGGCGATGCTAATCGGCCAGATAATGCCGTTATCATCGTTGCTGATTTCAATGGCAGAAGCAAGGATTCGGTTGATGCCGATACCATAGCAGCCCATAATGCAGGGCTTTTCATCGCCGTTTTCGTCAAGGAATTTTGCACCGAGTTTCTCGCTGTATTTGGTGCCGAGTTTGAAGACCTGGCCGACTTCGATACCCTTCTTAAACAGCAGTTTTTTGCCGTTATACGTATCACCTTCAACGGCGTAGCGGATGTCGGCAACGGTAATATTTTCACCTTCGAGCGGGAAATCCCGTCCCGGGACAACATTTTTGACGTGATAATCGGTCTTATTGGCGCCGGTAACGCCTGCTGCCATAGCCGCAACGGCGTGGTCGATAATCATTTTCGAGACCCTCTCGGCTATCCCAACGGGTCCGGCAAAACCCACCTTTGCACCAGAAGCTTTTTCGATAGTTGCCTCGTCAGCTAATTCTACATGCTTGCCACCAACGGCCAACCTTATCTTTTCCTCATTGACATCGTGGTCACCACGAATAATTACAGCTACCGTTCTGTCCTTAGTTGAGTAAATCAGCGTCTTTACCATTTGTTCGGGTTTTGTCTTTAGAAACTTGCAGACGGCTTCGATGCTGCCGATATTAGGGGTATGGACTTCCTGCATCGGCGGAATCTCGGCGCTGGATTTTTCTTTTG
>JAUXAH010000182.1 GCA_030614945.1 Phycisphaerae bacterium | reverse complement strand
CGTTCAGCCACAACGCCCAAATCGTGCGTTATCAACAAAATACTCATCCCGTTTTGCCTCTGCAGCTCGTCGAGCAAATCCAGTATCTGTGCCTGAATCGTTACATCCAGAGCAGTTGTCGGCTCATCGGCAATCAATAGTACCGGCTCACAACTTACTGCCATAGCTATCATAACCCGCTGCTGCATCCCACCGGACATCTGATGCGGATATTCGCACACTCGCTGCTGCGAATCAGCGATGCCTGCCCTTCGCAGCATCTCGACCGCATCCGCCCACGCTTCGCTTGTGCTTTTTTTCTGGTGCAGCCTTATGGCCTCAACAATCTGGTCGCCCACCGTATAGACCGGATTGAGACTCGTCATCGGCTCCTGAAAAATCATAGCAACTTCATTTCCGCGAACTTGCCGTATCTCTTTCTCGCTCAACGCCAGCAGGTTTCGGCCCTCAACCCCGCCCCTGTGGCAGGGGTCGGGGTCAAAAACAATTTCACCGCCAACGATTTTCCCCGGCGGCTCCGGAACCAATCGCATAATCGAAAGTGCCGTTACACTCTTACCGCACCCACTCTCGCCGACAAGCGCAAACGTCTTGCCCTTCTTTATCGAAAAGCCCACATCCTGCACCGCCTTTACAACGCCCTCATCCGTAAAAAAGCTGACACTCAGCCCCTGTATCGATAACAAAATGCCGTCTTTGCTCATACCGCTTTCCTCAAACGCGGGTCAATCGCATCCCGCAAGGCCTCGCCAACCAGATTGTACGCCATCACGGTAAAAAATATCGCCAGTCCCGGAAACAGACTCAGCCACCAGAGAAACCTGCCCGTTGTACCAACACCCAGACTGAGCATCTGTCCCCAGCTCGGCGTTGGAGGCGCGACACCAAAACCGAGAAAACTAAGGGCCGCCTCTATAAATATGGCGCCGGCAATACCAAACGTAGCGTTCACCAGCACCGGAGCAATACCATTCGGCAGCATATGCCGGAAAAGAATGCTGCGCAACGGCAATCCGAGGGACACCGCCGCCTGAACGAAATCCTGCTTTCGTAACTTGAAAAATTCCGCCCGGATAAAACGTGCGTCTCCCGTCCAGCTGGTAATACCGATAATTATCATAATATTTAAGAGACTTCGCGGGAAAAACGCCACGATTGTGATGATAAGAAAGAACGTCGGAATTGCCATCATTATCTCGACAATACGCATCCCGACAAAATCAACCTTGCCCCCGAAATATCCCAGAATCGCCCCTACAAAAATACCGATAACGCTCGATATCCCAACTGCCACAAAACCCACCGAAAGCGATATTCTGCTGCCGTGAATCAACCTGCATAGTACATCGGAGCCAACATCATCGGTCCCAAGCCAATGCCGGCGACTGGGCGGCTGCTCACGCACCGGCAGGTCGGTACGACCGTAACCATAGGGTATTGGGGCAAAGACCGCATCGCTCGCTTTACCCGAAGCAACCAGCGCTTTGTAATCGGTAGCATCAAGCCGCCGAGGTACAAAAACAAATGCCAGTACACCTCCTATGAGAATTATTGAACTACTGATACATATCTGACGCCAAAACACCGCCCCACGGATAGACGGGTCAATCCGCCTGCGATTGCGCCGGATTAGCAGCAGTTGAAAAACTCCAACAATTGCCGCAAGGAAAACACAATAATCATTGGGCCGCAGGTTTCTAAAAATAGGAAAATGCAGCTGGCCGTCAACACGAATCACAAACGGCTTGTCATTTGCAAGAAACGGGGCAAAAATAGCTAACAAAAACAGAACCACGACAAATATCAGGCTGGCAACACTAAGACGACTTTTGATAAACTCACGCCAAACCATCTCGCCGTAAGACACCCCCCAATTCGCTTTTTCCCACACTTGTTTACTCATAACTTCCTACTTTTTTACCGCCGAGCTCGCAGAGACCGCAGAGTTTTTTAATTTTAGTTCTTTCTCTGCGCTCTCGGTGCTCTCTGCGGTTAATTTTTTTCCTACACGGAACTTTCACCCAGCCCTTACTAAGGGCGGGGTTCAAAACTTATCCGCGGGTCAGCAATGGCATAAGCAATATCGGCTAATAAAAGACCAATTAGATTCATCAATCCCCCGATGGTCGCCACAGCCATAACCACGTTATAATCCCGGGTCGTAACCGCTTCAAACGCCAGCAGCCCCATACCCGGAACACTGAATATCCGCTCAATAATTACCGACCCCCCAAGCATCATAGGCAGCAGGGTAGCCATTATCGTAATCACCGGAATCACACTGTTGCGAAATGCATGCCTGAATATCACAACCCAGTTCGACAGCCCCTTCGCACGAGCGGTCCTTACATAATCGGCTCGCAGATTGTCCAGCATTCCCGCCCTGACCTGCTTGGTGAGATACGCAAAACCCGCGTAAGTCAGACAAAACACCGGCAAAACCAGATGCCAAAGTCTGTCGCCCAGCCACGGGAAAAAAGGCAGCTGGTCTGCGTAATTGCTGCTGAGCCCCGCCGGCGGAAACCAACCATCAGAACCACAAAGACAACCTATCATCATCTGGCCAACCAACATGCTCGGCAGCGACCACAGCATAAAAAGAGCCACTGAGCTGGCGCGGTCGAAAAATTGCTTATGCCTCACCGCCGCTAAAACACCCAACGGCAGCGATACCACATAGATAATCACAAAAGCAATTAAATTTAGCGTCAGCGTAATGGGCAATTTCTCTTTGATTAGTTCAATAACCGGCCGATGATGCTTAATTGAATCCCCAAAATCAAAACGTACCACCCGCCACAACCACTTGCCATATTGAATATGGACAGGTTTATCCAGCCCGTACAGCTCCATCCGCGCCTTACGAACATCCGCCGCCCGCTCAGCGTCCATCTGCCCCTCAGGCCCTATACCCTGGCCCAGCGGGTCGCCGGGCGCAATCCGACTGATGGCAAAAACCATTACGGTTATCCCCAACAAAGTCGGAATCATCAACAGCAAACGTCTTACTATGTAAGTTGACACCTACAAACTTCCAATACAATCCACGAACTACGAACTCATTTATACCTCTGCTCTTCTTTCGGCACATACCATTCATGCGGGTTCAGTCCCAGTTTGTGGACTTTTACATTCTTAAAACGCTTGTCCAGGAAACGCAGTGACGGCCTGGCCCGAAAAAACGTATAAGGCTGCTCCTTATGTAAAATCCGATGGAAACGGTGATACAGTTTATTACGTGCACTCTCATCCAATGTCCTTCGGGCTTCCTCGATAATAGCATCCGCTTCCGGGTCGTCAAACCCGACCCGATTGGAACCGCGCCCTTTAATCTGCGATGAATGCCATATTTGATACGGGTCCGCCAGCACTGTCCCGCCCCAGGCCAACATCGTAGCATCAAATGACCTCGTATTAAGCCGTTCCCCAAAAACCGACCACTCATAGGGGTCCGGAATCAAATCTATCCCTGCTTTTGCCATCTCATCTTTTAACAACTTGGCTATTTGTTCCCCCGGAAGATAACCGCTAACTATCATAAACTTGAATCTAAAGAGCGCTCCTCCTTTATCCCGGATTCCGTCTCCATCGGTATCGCGCCAGCCGGCCTCGTCAAGTAATTGTTTGGCACGCTCAGGGTCGTAAGGCCAGGGCTTAATGCTCGAATCATACTGTTTGCCTAAAACATAAAACGGCCCCGTCACGATGCGCCCAAGACTTTTATAGAGATGCTTGATAATCGTTTCCCTGTCCACAAGATGCGTCATAGCCAATCGCACCCGGCGGTCACCAAAAAACGGGGAACTCTGGTTCCACCCTATGTACGAATAACCCACCCCCGGGTTCCAATAGGAAAGACACTCGAATTCCTTGGCAAATTCCTCATTCTGCGACAGCTCAACAAATTGTTCCGAACCCGGCACCATAAAATCCACCTGGTGCGAACGCAAGGCCTGCAGCGCCGCTACCTCATTAGTAATCACCCGGAAAATAATCTTTTCCAGCTTCGGCTTTCGGCCCCAATAGTTCTCATTGCGACGCAAAACGACTTCCCTGCCCACGTCCCATTTCTCAAATAAATATGGCCCGCTGCCCACTGGCTCAGAACGACGCTTATTGAATTCCGCTGGCTCGGAAAATTCGTAAATATGCTTCGGCATTATGGGCATAAGCCCGCTTATCTCAGGGCCTTTGAAATACAGCTCACGAAAAACAAACTTCACCGTGTGGCTGCCAATCTGAATTACTTCCTCGATAGGGTAATAATAGTTGGCCAGCGCGTGCGCATCCACATCAGGATTTATTATTGTCTCATAGCTAAAGATGACATCATCGATAGTTACTGCCACCCCGTCAGAAAAATGTATGTCCTTCCGCAGCCGAAAAGTCATTTCCAGACCATCAGAAGAAACCTCATAGCTTTCAGCTAACAGAGGTTTGAGCTCGACTTCATCGTAGTCATATTCTAAAAGACTTTCAAAAATGTTCCCGCCCACTATCCAATTAGCATAAATATCCTTGGATGTGATATAATTCAAAGTGGCCGGCTCAGCGCCGACTCTCCACACCAGCCAGTCGCCCTCGTCGCCCCCCCTGCTTTCTTGCGAAAGCAAGAAGGGGGGCAAATCCTTTGAGCGCCACTTTTCTTGAGCCACCCTCACAGGCCCCCTGCTTTGCCACGTATCTACAAGATAATTAAGACGCTCATACAATCGGTCGGATTGCACCATCGAAAGAATTTGCAGCAGGATAATGACCGACAGGAACAGAAAGATGAAAAATGTGAAGATGCCTCCGCGTCCATTCATAATACCAAACCTCCAATGTTTGG
>JAUXAH010000503.1 GCA_030614945.1 Phycisphaerae bacterium | reverse complement strand
GTTTTACAGTGCCAGCTGGTTTGTTAATCGAAATCTTCTCAATACATCGCCGCAGGGCAACCAGCTTTTCCTGAGCCAGACCCTGGCAGAGGGTAATCTCGAGACCTGAGAGGAACTGCATAGTGTCAGCAACGATGCTTTTTATCTCAGCTTGCGATACCACAAGCCGGTCGAGCTCTTCGAGTCTGGCTTCGAGTTGCTGCTTCTGCTGTTTCAGCTCAGTCAATCGCTGGTCTACGAGCTCACGGTTAGCGGAAGTTATGTTGTCCAGCAGATTGTTGATAATCTTCTTGATTCTATCCTGTTGCCTTTGAGCTCGCTTACGAGCAGCAACGAATTCTTCCGCCTCTGAGCCAATCTGTGTCTTAGTCGCCATGGCCAGCTTCCTGCGTCCGCCTTTGACCAGATACGGCCGGTAGAAATCAATAACCGTATCGGTAACTAATGATTCCAGGACCTTCTGCGGGATAGCGTTTAGTTCACAGATACTCTTGCCCTTGGTAATATAACCACCGCAGCCATAGTAGTGTGTCTTCACCCGTGTACCGTCCACTCGCTTCTTGCCTTTGATTCGGGTAACTCCCTGGTAGCGACAGCCACAGAGACTGCATTCCATCAGCCCGGAGAGTATGAACCGGCTGCGCTGGCCGTTCCAGGTTTTCCCATGATTCTCAATCCTCGGATTACGCCCATGCTGTTCGGTAGAAGCGAGGTGATTTCGGCGTCGCTGGACGGCTTGCTCGAATAGACGTCGGCTTACCAATGCTGGATGGGCATCACGGACGACAATCCAGTCCTGTTTCTGGTTAGGCACCAACCGGGCCCCATGTATATTTTGGCGGTCTATAGCTTGTCCCTCACTAATCCTATGGAACCGGCCATCCGTGCGGCGGTTCCACACCATATCTCCGGCGTAGAGAGGGTTGACCAGAATGGCTCTGATCGTGGTATCAGTCCACTTGCCGCTGTAAATGTATGACCACGCGGGACCACGCGGCGTAGCAATGCCTTCTTGATTAAGCGTATCAGCCAGAGATTTATAGCCTTTGCCTTCTTCAGCATACATTTTGAAGATACGCTCGATGACTTTTACTCGCTCGGGCTCGCTTGGTGTAAGTCTGGCATGATCACGTTTTGATATGTTTAGCGATTCTCCTCGAGCCAAAGTCCGAATGACCTTTCCCTGCTTATTCAGGACTTTTTTAGAGCCATTAGGCATATATCGAAGGATCAAAAGAAATTTACTATCTGCACTTTCATAATGTAGGTCGTAGCCATATGGCGGTGTGCCTCCCATCCAGAAACCGCTCCCGGACTTTGAAAGCAGCCCCCGAATTGTGACCTTCGATAAGTCCTTGGATTCCTGTCGTGCTTGCCATTGTTTGACGGGTCTGAGCAAATCATCTGTTGTGTCTCCATTGAAGTTTTCACTTACGTAACGAACCTCCACGCCATTGGTCCGAAGGATATGCCGATAGTACCCAGCCTCATCATTGTCGAGGCGTCCGAAGCGTTTTATGTTATATACCGCGATAATATCGAAAGGGCGGGGCGAGCTTTCGGCATCTTTGATCATCTGCTGGAACGCTCGTCTGCCCAATGTTGATGTGCCGCTGATTGCATCATCGATGTAGAATCTCAAGAAGTGCAGGCCGTTTTCGGCGGCGTATGCTTCCAGGGCATTTTTCTGGTCAGAGATGGACTGTTCCTGGCGGTCTGTTGAGCGGCGGACGTAACCTACTGCACGGTTATTCTGGCGGGTATCTGTGTTTCGTCGAATCATGTAAGTAGCCTCTA
>JAUXAH010000640.1 GCA_030614945.1 Phycisphaerae bacterium | reverse complement strand
CTTTTCTTACGTATTCGTCCAGGAACACAAAGCCGACTCTTACGGCAGCAAAAACGCCGATTCCTATGGCCCCAAGGACACAAACTACTGCGAATACTTTCAAAATACCCGTAAAGCTCGGCCTTTGCCGGCCTGTCTTTTGCTTTTTCTTTTTTTTCGAAGTGCCGGGCTTGAACGATATTCTTTTCGTTTTGCTTTTTGTTCGTTTTCTTCTGGCCACCAGTTGTCTCGTATTGCGTATTGCGTATTGCGTATATCGTATTGCGTGATGGTTGGACGATTCACCGTTTCCCCGTCTGACCGACCTGCTGTCCAACGGGGCTATCTTTATTTTCCAATGCCGCCTCTACGATTTTAATGCACAGCTCGCTCATTGAAAGTCCCGCCTTTGCGGCGGCTCTGGGCAAAAGTGAATGGGTTGTGAAGCCCGGGATAGTATTGACCTCCAGAGTGCAGGCGATTTCGTCGTCATCCAGGATAAAATCAACTCTTGCAAAGTGCCGGCAGCCGAGCGCATCGAAACAATCGAGCGCCGCTTGATTGATTTCCGCCACCAGAGCCGGGTCTCTAATTGTATCCAGAAGAAACTCCGTTTGCTCGTCGATGTATTTTGCCTGATAGTCGTAAAAGCCGGTTTTGCTTCGAACCTCAATAATCGGCAGGGGCCGGCCACAAAGGATACCGACCGTTATCTCCCGGCCCGGCACGAATTTTTCAATCATACAATCACCAAACTCGCTCAAGACTTTTCGGGCAGCGGCAATAGCTTCGCGCGGGTCAGTGACAATGCTGATACCAACGCTGCTTCCCTGCCTTATCGGTTTTATTACATACGTGTCTGCAAACTGCTGCAATTGTTTTTTAACCTGCCGAATATCCGTGTCGTGATTGAACTCTATTGCCGGTGGTGTTGCCACATCGGCTTCGGCAAAGGCCTTTTTGCTCGCCATTTTATCGAACGCTAATCTGCTTGCTTTTGGCCCGCTGCCCGTATAGAGAAGGGATTTGTCTTCGAGTATTTGTTGTAATTGGCCGTCTTCACCGAATTTGCCGTGCAGTGCAAGAAAGAACACATCGATGTCACCATCCTGGAGTATATCCATATTGTCCGGTCGAATATCGGCGGTTATTACATTCAAGCCGGCTTCTGTTAACGCATCCGCAACGCAATTGCCGCTCTGGAAGCTGATGCCGCGTTCCTCGCCGATACCACCCATAAGGACGGCTACTTTAAATTTACTATTTTCTATTTCCAATTT
>JAUXAH010000363.1 GCA_030614945.1 Phycisphaerae bacterium | reverse complement strand
ACCAGCCAGGCAATAATATACATTATTAAAAAAGGCTCTTCCTCCCCGACGGGATTGCTCCATTCGAAGGCGCGGTGCCATTCGTTGACGTCTCGCCATCTCTTGGCGTGCTTGCTGAGGCTGATGACGTAGGTGTGGGTGAGGTTCGTTAAATGAAGAGGATTGAATAGAATCACAGCCAAGAAAGTGACGAAGCCGGCGGCAATTGTGTGATATATGCCTTTTAGCTTCATACGGACAAGTTTGTTTTTCAAGAACATTACCACGAGGGCCAAGCCCATCAGTAAGAAGAAGGCGGCAATAAAGGACCACCGTGAACCGCTAACATATATCTCAAGAATATTCCGCTGCTGAGGGTGAAGGTTTAATGGGATTGAGGGGAAAAATCTCTGTATAAGGCATAAAAAAAGGATGGGTGAAGCGATAATATGATAAGCATAGAATGCTTCATTCTTAACTTGTTTATAAGCGGCTGTTGTAATGCTTGCGGCGACGAGAATGAGCAAGACCCAAAAAAACCAGTCAGCAGTCGGTTGAATGGGTGAAAGATAGTCATGCTTCAAGAACTTGTAAGCCATTGCGTAAAGGCCCACCCACACAAGAATACAATATGCTGAAACCGTCCATCTTTTTGGCAATATCATTAATATATGCCACGTAACGAACGGCATGAGCATTATGAAAGCGTAAATATATCCGCCGTGGACATTGCACCAGAAGACAGTTAGTGGGATGATGAGCCAGATGTATAATATGTTTCGATAGGTTGTAAGAACAAGTATAAGCAAAAAGACAGCTACGAGCAGGTTCGAGAAACCTGCCGGTCGGACATCAAAGAATGAGCGGCCTACGAACATTGCGAAGCAGGCGAAGACGGCACAGAGAGCCGGATGTGCGCCTAAAAGTCTGCCTGTATAATAAACACAAATAACGGTAAGTATATAAATGGCAAACTTCCAGTAAACGAGCGCATTGGATGAAAAACTTAAGCCGTCTGCGTATGTAGATTGCGGTATCAGCGAGTAAAAAATAACGTGTGTGAGCCAGTTCTGGTTGATCCAGCCGGTAGGATGCCAGTATTTGACCGTCTCAAGGCCGACTTTATCCGTGAGCCACTGTGCCCATTTTGGCCAGGTTTTGATTTCCTCCGGCGTCGGGCCCGGTTTGTGTGAGTTTGCACTGAAGGGTTCGACGGTATCTACGCCGTGGTTGATAAAATGTCGTCCGCAGGCCATTGCGACCCAGGTATCGCCGGCCCCAACCATATGCGTAGAGGCGTGGAAAGCGAAGATTAGCATTGCGAGCCAGCCGAGAATCATTGGCCAGCCTGATAAGGTCCTGCGTTTGGTGGGCTCTAATGGCTGTTGAGGAGCCGTTGAAGCATCCACCTGCAGAGAGGATAAGGCATTGCGTTTTTTGTTTCTTATTGACTCAGCCATTCTTCCAGTCTATCCAGCCCTTTAGTAATTTGTTCGAGCGAGCAGGCAAAACTTAACCTGACATTGTTGTCGCAGCCAAACGGCAGTCCCGGAACGAGTGCGACGTTGGCCTGTTCCAGAAGGGCTTTTGCGAAGTCGCAACTGGCGTTTATTTTTACACCGTTAATATTTCGACCATAATGGCTCGAAACATCAGGAAAACAGTAAAAAGCTCCGGTAGGTTCGGTGCAAACGACGCCCTGGATGCTGTTTAATCGCTGGGCCATATATTTGCCTCGGCGCTCGAACTCTATCCTCATATTTTCTATGGCCTGGTCGGCCGGCTCACCCAGGGCAGCAATTGCGGCATACTGACCGAAGGTTACGGGATTCGAAGTCATATGAGATTGAAGCCGCCCCATCGCCTTTATAACTTCGAGGGGTCCTGCGGTATATCCGAGGCGCCAGCCGGTCATAGAGAAGGCCTTGCTGAAGCCGTTGAGAGTCAGTGTTCTATTGTAGGCATCATCGCTTAGTGAAGCGAAGCTCACAAATTTGGTGTCGCCGTAGATTAGTTTTTCGTAGATTTCATCTGAAAGCACGTACACCTCTGTTCCTTCAAGAACCTTTGCAATGGCTTTCAGCTCTTGCGGCGTATAAGTGAAACCACCCGGATTATTTGGTGAATTAATTAACAGCATAGCGGTCTTTTCCGTGACGGCCTCTTTTAGCTGGGACGGCGTAATTTTGTAGCCGGTATTTTTATCGGTTTGAATGATTTTGGGCGCAGCACAGGCAAGCTTTATTGCCTCCGGATATGTTACCCAGTATGGTGTGGGCAGAATAACCTCATCGCCGGGGTCGAGGACTGCCTGCATTGCCTCGTAAACCGAGTGTTTGCCGCCGATGTTGACGATGACCTGGTCGGGGGTGTATTCGAGACCATTTTCATTTTTGAGTTTGGCGGCAATGGCGGTCCTGAGCTCGACTATGCCGGCGGCGGCGGTGTATTTTGTTTTACCTGCCTTCAGCGCCTCTACAGCGGCATCTTTGATATAGTCGGGTGTATCAAAATCCGGGGCTCCCGCACCGAAACCGATTACGTCCACGCCTTGCGCCTTTAATTCCTGGGCCCTCGAAGTGACTGCTATTGTAGCCGAAGGCGGAACCTGCTGAGCTCGTTTGCTGATTTTCATTTTAGC
>JAUXAH010000513.1 GCA_030614945.1 Phycisphaerae bacterium | reverse complement strand
ATCAGCCACGGTATCGCGCCATTTCTGATAATGTGCCGTTTCCTTGTGCCGGGCCGGGTCATCCGAAGTTCGATAGACTTCCACCAGTACAAAACGCGTAGAATCATCTTGTTGTTGGATGACATCAAATCGGGCAATACCTGGTTCTTCTATGCTGTTACGAGCGTTTTCAAGTGTGGCGGCCCGGAAAGCCTCAACCTGATTGGGCTTAACACGGGCAAAAACATGGACTATAAACATAACATTCTCCTATGCTGGACACTAACTCTTCTGATTACTTTTCATTATAACCATAACTGAGGGTCCCGGCAAACAACGAATGAGAGAGGAGAGACGAGGGATGAGGGACGATAAGCGTCCATCGTCCGTCGAAAATTATGCCCGCTGTATTATTGACAATCCCAGGCCGCGACGAGCCCAGCCCTTCCTATCAGAAAAAGGAAGGGCGGGACGAGCAAAGACTTTATGAGAGTAAATAACTGCCAAATTGGCACAATTAACCAGAAGACAGGAGACAACAGAAGACAGAGAACAGAAGACAGAAGGCGTAACTGGCTGAAATATAAGGGATTAAGACCGAAATTGGCTTTGGGAAGAAAGGATGGCTGGGACTGGCATAGTGTTTGCTCTTGAAGTATATTAGGGCGTAATGGATAATCGTTATCGCCCTAAAGAGATTGCCACGCCCCCAAGGGGCTCGCAATGACAATAAGGAACCAGTTATGAAATTCGACAAATTCACACTGAAGGCCCAGGAGGCATTAGCGACTGCCCAGCAGATTGTGATGGCTAAATCGCATACTGTTCTGTCGCCATTGCATTTGTTAAGCGCCATCTGCAACGATGACAGCGGCGTTGTGGTTATGATTTTGAAGAAGATAGGCGCCAATATTTCGCGGCTCAAAGAGATGACAGACAGCGAGCTTGGGCGATTGCCGCAAGGTAAAAGTAGTAATCAGATTATGCCTGACCCGGCCCTCAATCAGATTGTTCTCGATGCCCAAAACCGGGCCGACGCGATGGGTGACGAATATTTGAGTGTGGAGCATCTCTTTCTTTCGCTTGCATCGGTGCAAAGCGATGCGAAAGAGATTTTACGCCTCAACTCGATTACGCCTGAACAGATTGAAAACGCTCTGAAAGAAATTCGCGGGCCGGAAAAGATAACCGACCAAACTCCGGAAGACAAATACAGGGCACTGGAGCGTTACGGCATCGACCTTCTGGAGATGGCCCAAAAGGGAAAGCTTGACCCCGTTATCGGCAGGGATGAAGAAATCCGGCGATGTATGCAGGTCCTCAACCGCCGAACGAAAAATAATCCGGTATTAATCGGCGAGCCGGGCGTGGGCAAGACCGCGATTGTCGAAGGCCTCGCCCAGCGGATAGTTGCAGGTGACGTCCCCACGGGTTTGAAAAATAAAAGAATCATCGCCTTGGATATGGGGGCGCTGATAGCAGGAACGAAATTCAGGGGCGAGTTTGAGGACCGGCTCAAAGCCGTGCTCAAGGAGGTCGTTGGCGCTGAAGGGCAAATAATACTTTTTATCGACGAGCTGCATACTGTGGTAGGCGCAGGCAAAGCTGAAGGCGCGGTCGATGCGGGCAACTTGCTAAAGCCGTCGCTTGCGCGGGGCGAGCTGCGCTGTATCGGTGCGACTACGATTGACGAATATCGAAAGTATATGGAAAAAGACGCTGCGCTCGAGAGGCGTTTTCAGCCGATTTTGATTGACCCGCCGAGCGTTGAA
>JAUXAH010000638.1 GCA_030614945.1 Phycisphaerae bacterium | reverse complement strand
TACTACAACGCTACATAGATTTTAACAACCAAGATAATCCCTTGTTAGACAAGCAGTTATGATAGCTATATCAAATATCAAAATGCAAATAGCAAAAACACATAGCAAAATGCAAAATGTTTACTGGTTCTTCTTGGGTTGCGATCGGCCCAATTTTGTCAAAACCAGGTTTTCTGGTTGCAAATCGCTTTTTGAATTTTTATTTGTCATTTTGCATTTTAATTTTTGATATTTGATTTTTGGGCGGATAAACCAATTTTTACGACGTAAGTAGCGTTGTAGTATTAGGCCGAAGGCCGGAATCCCTCCTGCTCTGTTCTTCCCGGGTTTCGGGCCCCGTGTCACGAGCCACGAGCGACGAGCGACGGGCCACGAGCGATGAGCGACGAATTTATGAGCAAAGTTGCAAAAGTCAAGTTTGTCGATTATCAAAGCAGTATTCCAAAAGCGCTGGATTTGATTGGGGCGGCAAGCCGGCTGCCTGCGACCGGCCTTGTCATTATCAAGCCCAATCTGACCAACGCCGACGGCCCGCCGGTAACGACCAACGCCGCCGCCGCCGAGGCCGTCTATAAATATTGCAAGGCACACTGCCGAGCGGATATCGCAATAGGTGAGGGCTGCGGTAACGGGACAACCGACCAGACATTCCGGGCCAATGGATACAGCAAACTGGCTGAAAAATACCGCATACCGCTTTTCGACTTCAATCAGGAAAAAGCTGTTCTCGTGAGCAATCCCGATGCGCTGCAATTAAAAGAGTTTCATATACCTCAGATAGTGCGGAACGCTTTTATAATTTCCCTGCCGATTCTGAAAGAGCACAGCTTCACGAAAACCACGATTGCTATGAAGAATATGTTCGGTATTGCGCCTGCGCCGTTTTATCGCGGCGGCTCGTGGAACAAGTCGCAGTTACATTCGCCATCGACACATAAATCCGTTGTCGATGTTTGTTCTTATAAGAAGCCGGCGCTTTCTGTGGTGGATGCCGTAGTTGCTCAAAGAGGGATGCATCTTGCAGGCAGGCATCAAAATATCGGGCTTATACTTGCCGGCTTCGACCCTGTAGCGGTGGACGCCGTAGGCAGTGAGCTGTTAGGGCACAATCCGAGAGAGATAGAGTACCTCCGCCTTTCCAACGGCCTGCTCGGCAGTATGGATGATATCGAAATTTTAGATGGATAATTTAGCCCGGCGTGCATTTTTTTCTTGACCTGCTCCGAATTATGCATATTATTGAAAGTCCTCATATTTTTGCAGGGC
>JAUXAH010000479.1 GCA_030614945.1 Phycisphaerae bacterium | reverse complement strand
CGGCTGGGACGAGATTCGCAAATTCAAGATTGAAGTGAGAAATACTCGCGAGATTGGCGTCAAGGTCGAGATTCAGCGCAACTTCAATACTTCGTACTGGGACCTGGAAAAGAGCGGCGATTTCGATGGGTTCGAGAAAGTGGATTTAGACACCGTCAAGTTCACACTAAAACTGGAACCCCGCTCCAAAAAGGAATTTAGCTATGTCCTGACGACGTATCAGGGTGTAAGGCGGGAAGAAACTTCGCGATAAGCATAGTGGTCAGTGACAGCTCAATTGATGGCTGTCATTGCGAGCAAAGCGAAGCAATCTCAACTCATCGAAAGTCCGAGATTGCTTCGTCGCTTACGCTCCTCGCAATGACAATTCCTCAAATCACAAGCCCCAGAGCAATAGGTTCATAATTTGCTCAGCCTGGCTATGGCCCGAGCTATTCGGTCGCGGCGGGCCTCGATGGGGCCTGGGTCCTTCGTAAAAGTGGTCATATCTCTGGTAATGCCTTCAGGCACCTCAAGCAGGTTCAATGTATCACTCGTCAGGTGGCCTTAATGCAGCAAGGAGATTTCTGACAAGGCCTTGATGCACCCACACTATTGATTGGCAACGAGCGGCAGGTTACAATGTTGGGAGTTCTCATTATGAAAGAAGAATCTGAATTCGTTCGGGACGAAATTGTCAAAGCTATAAGAATAATTCGTTTAGAGCCGCAAGAATAAGGAAGATAGACTCTAAGCTATACAGCAGGCAAAGCCACTTCTCTTAGATAAAAGCATTACTTCTTACTGGAAAATATAATATAATCTGCATCCAGGCCGGAGAGCCGGCTTGAAAATGCCGAGTTTTACTATTTGGGAAAATACCATATACGCTAATTGAGAAATTCAAAACCGCAGTTTGAAAAGGAGGCAAATATGTTGCAGGATGGCGAAAAGGGAGTGATTATCCAGCGGGACAAACAAACCTATGCGGTGGCTCCGCATATTCCGTGCGGGGTTGTCAAGCCGCAGACCCTACGTAAACTGGCCGATGTAGCTGAGAAGTACGGGGCAGCGGCGCTTAAAATAACCAGTGCCGCAAGAATCGCAATTGTTGGAATAAATGAAAAAGATGTTGATGCTATCTGGTCGGAGCTTGGGATGAAAGCCGGTGCCGCAGTTGGACTTTGCGTAAGAAGCGTTAAGGCCTGTCCGGGGACAACATTTTGCAAACGAGGCGTACAGGATAGTCTTAGTCTGGGTCTTAAGCTGGACGAGAAATACCACGGTTTGCAATTGCCCGGCAAGCTCAAACTTGGTGTAAGCGGCTGCCCAAATCAATGCGCCGAAACCTGCATAAAGGACATCGGGCTTGTGGGTATGAGGAACGGCTGGAGAGTGCTGGTCGGTGGAAACGGCGGCGCCAAACCCAGGCTGTCACGCGAGCTTGTCAGAGACCTCCCGGAAGAACAGGCACTTGAGTTAATCGACAAGATTATTGAATACTATAAAGCCGGCGCAAAGCCGCGTCAAAGGCTCGGGGCCTTGATAGAGAAAATGGGTTTTGACGAGTTCAAATCAGCGGTGCTTGGTGAGTAAACGGCGGGCAAAAATAAAAGATGTACTGGAAAAATTGTATGTGAAGTATAACCATCGCTGTTTCATCAAGCAGGACCCGCTGCAATTCATATATCAATATTCCAATCGGCTGGATATGGAAGTTTCCGGCTTTCTGGCAGCCGCTCTCGCATACGGCAGAGTGCAGCAGATAGAAAAAAGCCTGACCAATCTGTTCGGACGTATGAGAGATAGTCCTTTTCAATTCGTGCGAGACTTCAATGAGCAAAAAAGAGCAAAGCTCAAAGATTTTAGACATCGGTTCACAACCGGCGATGATATATCGGATTTGCTG
>JAUXAH010000037.1 GCA_030614945.1 Phycisphaerae bacterium | reverse complement strand
GCATTTATGAACGCCTCGATCTTGGCTTCAGGCCCGCTGACTTCGACCATAACGAACTTTGGGCCGATATCCACGACTTCCCCCTTAAACATTTCTATCAGCGATAAGATTTCAGGCCGTTTTTCCGGCGGGGCCGAAATAGCTATAAGCATCAAATCGCGGGCTACCACCGACTGACCAAAAAAATCCTGAACCTTAACAACAGGAACAACCTTGGCTAATTGTTTTCGAACCTGCTCAACAACCCTGTCATCGCCGATAACAACAATCGTCATCCGGCTCAAGTCCGGGTCCTCGGTTCGGCCAACAACAAGCGAATCAATATTAAACGCCCGGGCGGCAAACATCCCGGCAACATGGGCCAGAACGCCGGGCTTATTTTCAACCAGTGCACTTATTATATGCTTCATTTTTCATACCACTTTCTAAGCTCAAAATAGAATGATTAACCGCAGAGACCGCCGAGAGCGCCGAGCAAGACCAGAATAGAAGGAAAGAAAAACCACAAGTTGTGCATAATGAAATATCAAAAATTTCTGCGTCCTCTGCGAACTCGGCGGTAAAATTCAGATTAACCTTTCCAATATATCAAGCCCGTCCATCTCACTTAGACTTTTGCCGGCCGCAACCATCGGCCAGACATTTTCTTCCCGCTCGATTCTAAAGTCAACCACGCAGGGCTGCTTTTCAGCCAGCATCGCCTTGATTGCCCTGGGGACATCAGCTTTCTTATCGACAGTTATCCCGACCGCGCCAAGAGCCTCTGCCACCTTCGCATAATCGGGATTGGACAGGTAACTCTTGGAATAACGCTTACCATAGAAAAGCTCCTGCCACTGCCGAACCATTCCCATATATCCGTTGTTCAAAATACAAACCTTTATTGGCAGCTTGTTCTCAACCGCGGTGCGAAGCTCCGTCATAGTCATATTAAAACTATGGTCACCGTCAATATCAATAACGGTTTCTCCCGGTTTGGCTACCTGAGCGCCTATGGCGGCCGGCAGACCATAGCCCATTGTGCCGAGTCCGCCGGAGCTTATTAGCTGCCTGGGCCTGCTGAATCGATAAAACTGAGCGGCCCACATCTGATTTTGCCCGACACCGGTAGTTATAATCGCGCCGCCCTTCGTCTGACGACAAATTTCCTCAACGACATACTGCGGCTTAATCGCCGATGAATTCCTGTCATAATTAAATGGAAGCTTAGCTTTCCAATCGGCAATTTTCTTAAACCACCGCTTTCTCTCGCGGAATCCTATTTCCTTAACCAATTCAGCCAGTATAACTTTCGCATCGCCCACAACTGGAATATCGACGCGAACATTCTTCGATATACTGGCCGGGTCAATATCGATATGGATTACCTTTGCATTCGGAGCGAATTCCTTAATCTTGCCGGTAACTCTATCATCAAAACGAGCGCCTACGGCAATCAATAAATCACATTCCTGCACGGCATAATTAGCATAGGCGGCTCCGTGCATCCCGAGCATATCCAGCGATTCGGGCTTTCTCTGGTCGTAACTGCCCAGCCCCAAAAGTGTCGTTGTTACGGGTAGATGCGCTTTCTCGGCCAACGTTCTTAACTCTTCGCTTGCGTTTGCGCTAATAACCCCGCCGCCGACGTAAAGTACCGGCCGCTCCGATTTGTTTATCACTTCAGCAGCCATTGATATCTGTCTGGCGTGGCCTTTGGTCCGAACTCGATAACCGGGCAGCTTCATCTCCGCCGGCCCATCGTTACTACACCTGGCGACCGCAACGTCAACCGGTATATCAATCAGTACAGGGCCCGGCCGACCGGTCGAAGCAATATAAAATGCCTCTCGAATTGTCCTTGCCAGGTCGCCGGCTTCCTTGACAATACAGTTGTATTTTGTAATCGGACGGGTAATGCCGGTAGTGTCGGCCTCCTGGAATGCGTCATTTCCGATAAGCTCTGTACGAACCTGCCCCGTAAGGGCAATCACCGGCACAGAGTCCATCATCGCCGTAGCAAGACCGGTAACCAAATTGCACGCACCGGGCCCGCTGGTCGCAACAACAACGCCAACTTTTCCACTGGCGCGTGCATAGGCATCAGCCATATGGCAGCCGCCCTGCTCGTGACGCGGAATTATAAAATTAATCGGCGCATCGTATAATCTGTCAAACAAGGGCAGCACCACGCCGCCGGTATAGCCGAACATTGTATCGACACCCTGCTCGATAAGTGTGTCGACTATTATCTGTGCGCCTGTTTTCCCCTGCTTTTGCAGGGGTGTCATTCCCGCCTTTGAGCGGGAAGAGGATTTATCTGTTGAGTCAGCCGAAGTGCGAGACCTGGACTTCATTTTTTACCCCTTTCCTGATAAACATTGTAACACGGCCATCTTGGCCGTGCAAACTCGTTATTCCGGCCTGCCCTCCATAGCCATAGCGAAGGAGGGTCAATTATGGCTCCGCCGGGCCGCTCCGGGAATTCAATTGCTTTCACCCAAAAAACAACCAAACCGCCCGAAGATTAAAACCCTGCCACAATCCCGTAATCACAGCTCAATCTGTGTCTCAGGGCCGTATTTGCACGTTTTCATACAAATACAACAGAATTATACAAAGCCAACCACCCTCTGTCAATTATTTTTTCGGCAATTTATACCCCTGTAAATAAAGATTTTTTGCCACTCGCTATGATTATCCATACTCCGCAGCAATCTGACCTGCCCCCATTCTTGCTTGCCCCGCACGAAATAGGATTCTGCCGCAATTTGGTGCGGGGTCATTCCCGCGAAAGCGGGAATCCATTTTTAGCCCCCTGCACCGCAGGGGGTTCTCATTATCCGCACGGTATTGTTTACCCCCCGGACCTGCTTGCCCTCCGTAGTATTAACGAAGGATGGGTGCCGGGGGTCATTGCGAGGAGCAAAGCGACGTGGCAATCTCAATCCCTGTCGAAGGTCCGAAGGAATCAATAATCATTTAGAAGGTCCACGAATTAACACAGATTAACACAAATTGTCATTCTGAGGCAAAGCCGAAGAAACTAATCATTGTTAGCCCCTTGCATCGTAAGGGGTTTTATTTTCACCGCAATCTCTACCCGCTACCCGCTAAACGCTATCTTTTTTCTTTGCATTTCCGTCACAACAGGTATAATTATAAACCACTATAAACTAACGTTTATCCGACGCTTGTGTGGCGGATTTATCCACCGCAACCCAATTTACAAGACCTAAGTGGGATTATTAGTATGTGGTGTATAGCTCGGCCACAGGTATTATTATCTTAGGTAGAAGAAGATGAGCAACATGAGCATTCCACTTGATGACTTTAAGGGTCTTTTATCGGATCTCTTCGGTCAACCTCTGAACCGGAAAGCGGAAGTGGCAGCGCAGGATTTTTGGGAGAACATCTCGGCAATGGCGGACGGTGTTTCCAAAGGCACCATCGTAATCAATGTCGACGTTCTTGCACTCGCCCGTGCCTTTCCTGAATACAAGGGATACCAAGTATGGAAAGGCCTTGCCACTCTCGTCTTCCTGGTTGCGCTTCCAGTATTCATCTTCTCGTGGAAGATAGCCTTCGGCCTCATTGCTGCAAGCGTAGTCGTTCATGCACTCGGAAATGTCCAGCGCAGAGCCACAGGTCAGCGATTTGTCTCGGGCATCCAGTCAGCCATTGCGTCAGGTGACATGTCCAAAGGTCTTGGCTGTCTCTGCGCGCACTACATCGCGGGCAATGTTCACTTTGCATCCGACCTCGGGCGAGCACACTGGCCCCAGTTTCCGTCGGATGTCCTAACAGGGCAACAAAATTTCATACAAGAATAGAAAGGGCTTTGCCCATGGGGCTCCACGCTTATTGCCGGGATTCAAGCTAAATCTGCCTTCGCCAAGGCCTTGGCAGACAAGTATTTTCTTAATATAAGCATAACGGCAGCATAAAATCAGTGGAAGCCTGTTCCATAGGTATCGTGTTGGATATTATTATGTTATGCGGGAATGGTATAAACAATAGTGTGTCCACTTAGTTTATAAGAGGATTCAATATGTCCAGGAAAGAAAAACGTAAACAAATTGAGGCGGCACTTAAACATCAAAAATGGGTTGCTGCCAAAACCGTAAAAGAAATCTTCTCTGATATTACAAAGATCAATGTAAATATCGAATTCGTCGATTATGACGATTCTTCAAAGACATTCAAGAAAGAACAATCTTGGGGAGCGAATAGCAAAGCCATTTTTGAAGTAGCTTGTCCCTACAGGGAATGTGTTGATGGAGGATACGATTTACAATCTGTCATTTCTTGTCTGTATGAATCAGGCGAGAGCGAGTGTAAAGGAGAGCTAGTTTGTCAAGGCTGGCAGGATCAGGAACGAATAGGCAAGAATCGTTGTTTTCTTACCGCGAAGTACACTCTTATTATCGTAAAAAACACATGACAATTCGCTTCACTTTGCACTGTCACCCCCGCCCAAAGACTTCCTGTCTGAGATTTGCATTGGCAGGCAAAGACATGCAGGAATACAAGCAGGTTAAAAAAAGCACTTTTTTGGCCGTTTTTTTGTCCCTTTTTGTGCATTTTGTGCCTTTTCATGGCTAATTAAACACCGTTTTCGCCAGCTTCCCAAATGGGGTCCGGCTTCGACGGAACCCGGCGGATAAGGCCGGGCCTTTCGCAGAAGCTTGCTTCGAGGAAAGGTATGGCCGAAAACGCCAAAGCCGGCTAAAACAAAATCCTTGTCAATCCTGTTATCCCGTCTAATTCTTCTTTGTGCCTTCGTGTCTTCGTGGTTAAATTTAGAGCCTATCCGAATAACCCGGAACAACGAAACGTAATTATGGCGCAGACAAAATGAAGCAAGCTCAAATAATTCTCAGGTTTCTTTTCCCACCGCGTCAGGATACGGCGAAAGCGGTTCATCCAGCTATGTGTTCTTTCTACAACCCAACGACGAGCCTTGAAGCCAGCCTCACGCTTAATGGCTTGTGCCTCTTCACCACGCGAACGAATATGAGCTGTGTAACCAAACTCTTTGACCAATTCTCGTACCTCACCAGAATCATAAGCCTTATCCAGAGGCATACCTTGAGGCTTCTGCTCTGTAGGCTCAGGACGCTCTACCGGAATACTCTCAATCGTTGCCTCAGCCATCTTGCTGTCATGCCGATTCGCTCCATCAATTGCCAAGCCAATCGGTACTCCAGATGCTTCGGTCAGCAAACTGCGTTTAACACCTTTTTTGGCCCTGTCCGTAGGGTTTGGGCCGGTTTTTTCCCCCGCCAATGGTTTCGGCGGCCAGTATCTATTTCTGATCGAGTCTAACCGATACAACAAGCTGACCTTCGACCCCGTCGTGGCCAGGGGGCTTCGAATCCTTGCCCGGTTTAGGCAGATGCTCGTCACCCCAAGGCAGCCAAGGCCCTTCGTCAGGCAAACGCATGTTGGCGTGAGCTCGCTGAGCGAGCTCCACCAGACGTTGTGGTTCGTTGTAAACGCGAATCTCACAAACGCCAGCCGGCTCGTTTTCGATAAGACGCAGCGCGTCCGCCAAGATCGGTTCGGAGAATCCCAGAACGTGGCGACGATGGCGATTCTGGTCGATTTCGGTAATCGGAATCCACTTGTCCTGCCGGTGCGCCTCGACTTGGAACCGGCGGGGGGCCGTGTCCGCCGTTTGGAAGGTGATGTGAAGCATGTTGAACATGACCGGCTCATGCCAGCTGAGCTGGAGCCAGTGAGGACCGGCGGCCTTTGGATCGGGTCTCCAGGCATTGGTCGTTTCCTTCATTCGCTCGCCAACGGCTCGGGCGAAACCGTTGGTGACCTTGGTTGCCGCCATGTGTTCGCCGCTCGTGTGGGTGCTTTCGCTGGAGGCGGTTACTTCAGCCCGTTGAGCTAAGTCGCGCGGATCGTGGGCTCGAAGGTGCAAAACCGCGGCTCCTTCTTTGAGCAGTTGCTGTTGGAGCGCCGGCATATGGTTTTGGTATATGCTACGGGGGGATGTGTTCTCGTGAACACAGAAGGCGGCTCCTGTGCCAGCGGCGTGGCCGAGTATCGCACAGGTGAGCATTACTCGTGTGTTGGACATTCCAAGGTGAGTAGCCGAGATATTTCGTCCGGCCATCAGAAGGTTATCAATATTCCTGGAGTATAGTGAGCGGAAGGGGATCGTAAAGGGCACTCCCTTGTAATGATGGTCGTCCCCGTCGAAATGGCGGCCCGTAGGCCCCTTGTGAAAGAATCCGGCCGAGTAGTGGTCGTCGACGCTCCAGGCCCCAAAGGCAACGCGGTCGGGAAAGAGCGTCTGCTGGCCGATGTCGTTCTGGGTGAGTATGTAGTCGCCCATGAGCCGCCGGTTTTCCCGCTTACCGGCTACGTGGCCGACCCACACCAGTTGGTGGCTGGCTGCCTGTTCACTGTCCTTAGTGCAATGGTTCTTCAAATGGTCCCAGAGGCCGTAAATCAGCCGAAGAAGATCGTCGCGTATCTCTTCGGCATCCGCGTATGTATCACGGAGCCCGCCCAGTTCGATGTTCCATTGCGAACCGATCTCGATGGTGGTAGTCAGCTTGGGATGACGCTGAGGGCCGATGCTGTCACAAGTGGGGAAGGGAGAGATCCAGTCGGGAGTTTTGAACGGCCGAGGTTCACCCATATCGCGGGCGAAGTATTTCAACCCGTTTCCCATGGTATTTTTGCTGGACTCCTCAGGTGCCCAGGGCTCGTTGTGCATCGCTTTGGACTCTTTGCCGTGACGGTACTCGGCGCCGGCGGCAACGCCGACCACGCCGTCGCCGGTGCAGTCGATAAACACCTTGCCGGGGAATCGCATTCGTCGGCCCGAGCGGACGTCGACGGCGTCGACGGCCCGGATTCGTTTTCCGTCACCTTTGTGCATTCGTACGCCGGTGGCGTGGGTGTTCAAGTGCAAATCGAGATTCGGCTCGAGCCACACAAGCCGCAGCAAGCGCTTCGAGTACAAACGGCCTTCTTTGACTCGCTGATTGCCGGCGGTACGGTATTCTTCGATGATCCCGGTTTCGCGCGGATCGAGGGGATACTTGGTTCGATAGATCCCGGCCCATGCGCCGACGGGCGGCACGAGGATCTCGGTGCTGGCGTTACCGCCAAGCACCGGCCGGTTCTGGATCAAGACGGTGCGGCAGCCGTTTCTGGCGGCGGCCACGGCGGCCGTTGAGCCAGCCAGCCCGCCACCGACCACAACGACATCGGCCTCGGACATGACTTCGATTTGGCGGCTCACTCCACCGTGTGTTTCCCGTAGCGAGGCGACCGCTTTGGCGTCCATCGGCGGCACCCAATCAAGATCGTCAGCTAACACGACGACGTCACACCGGCCGTAGTAGCCGGTCAGATCGTGCAGACGCAATTCGACGTGGCCGTCCAGTTCGTGAATCCCCCCGTCTTCCCAAAGCCAACCCGCCTTGCCCGACGCGCCGAACGTCGCGCCGGTGCTCTTGCCGTTGAGCAGGATCTGGAACGTGCCAGGGTGGTGCTCGGGCGCCCAGTCTTTCGTGCGGACCCAGAGCCGATAGCGTCCCACCTGGGGCACTTGGACCGTCGTGCCTGCGTCCGCAACCGGAGTCCCTAAGCCAATGGCCATTAGATAGGGCGAGCCCATCTGGTCGATGAATTGGGCATCGTTCGTCCAACCGCCCGGCCGGTCAAACTGTTCCGCCTCGAGCCAGAGCATTTCGGCATGAGACCGAGTAGTCATAGCCGAGACAATGATCACCAATGGCAAAAGAATCAGGGCAATTCGCATTCATCTACCTCCCCAACAAGGCTGCTGAAACTGATAGGAAATCTGATTTCACTGACATTCCCCTTATCCAACATTTCCCATATACATTGTTGAGGAAAAATCTAAAATTTTCTGATGATATTATACACAAAAATTGATACTTTTTACAAATGGCTAATATTTATTCCCGCTATCCGGGCGAAAGAGGTTTCCAGAGCCTTGATTTTTCCGGTCGGCTGGACTAATATCGAAGCTTAGGCCGTTTATGGAAGGCCTGAATAACTACTGTGTCGGTTTATTCTAATAGGAGGTTACTTCAATGACTAAGCAAGGAAAAGAAGTGGATACGAAAGTGGCTATAGCAATAATGACAATGGCTATGCTCCTCTGGATTAGCGGGGCAAATGGGGCCATAGAGAAAAGTGATGACGTACCCAGGCGTAACAGGTACCTTTTGCTTGATTCCCGAATCATCGAAGATACAGAAAATGCAATACTGACTGTCGGGACGGTACAAAAAGATAAGCGGAACCCGCTATTCAAAGAGGACAAGCCCTGGGAGCCGCGTTTCGATAACGTCTATTGCAACGTCATCTACGACGAACAGGACAAGCTCTACAAGTGCTGGTACAGCCCGTTTATTATCGACGAGAGGACGACGAGCACGCCGACCGAAAAACGCAATCCCGAATCGCGGGACTATATGAGTTCCAGGCCCCGCGGCCGGGAAATGGGCGTCTGCTACGCCGTCTCAAAAGACGGTATCCATTGGGAGAAGCCCGAACTCGGCTTGGTCGAATTCAACGGTAATAAAAAGAACAACATTCTTATGCGCGGTTATCATTTCAAGGGGGTTTTCACAGGTCCGCATGGCGCCGGCGTTTTTAAGGACCTTCATGAATCGGACCTCGCGAAACGTTATAAAATGTTCTTCAAGGGGAGCAAGATGGCAGTGGCATTTTCCCCGGATGGACTGCATTGGAGCGTGCCTATTTAATGCCCAAAGATTGATGCCCACGGGGATACCCACAACAACGCATTCTGGGACCCGTCGCTCGGAAAGTTTGTGGGCATTACGCGTTTGAAGTATGGAAGACCAAGTATTCGCCAGGTGGCGCGGACGGAGTCGCCCGACTTTGTGAACTGGACAAAGGCAAAAGTCGTTCTTGAGGGTGTAAACCCCCTGCAGCAAACCCACGATATGGTTGTTTTCCCGACGGGGGGCGTCTATATCGGGCTGCTGGGTATGATGGAATTTCAGGACAGGTCCAACTTCCACGTGAAGCAGCATGTCGAGCTTGCCTGGGGTCCCGACACCGTAACGTGGCACCGCATACAAGAAGGCACACCGTTCATTGGACACACCCCGGCGGAAAAGGAAGAGTACGGAAAGATGCCCTACGACTGGGGAACCATCTTCGCCTCAGCTCCGATTTTCTTAGACGATGAGGTCCGAATCTATTACGGAGCCTGCGACTGGTACTTTTTCGACTGGCGCAAGGGCTACCTGGCTTTAGGCACACTGCGCCCGGACGGCTGGGCCGGCTATGAGCAAATCGCTGGGGACAAACCGGCGTTTATTACAACTACGCCCATTGTTTGTACCGGCAACGAACTCCAGCTTTGTGCAGACGTTCGAAGGAATGGATTCATCAAGATAAAGCTTTTCGATAAGGACAATAAGGAACTGGCTGAAAGTAAACCCATAAAACGAACCGTTACCGACGCCCAGGTAAAGTGGCAAAAGGGATTTTCACTCGAAAAGCTCAAAGGCAAAGAGATCCGGTTGAGATTCGAACTGAGAGACGCAAAATTATATTCATTCAGTTTCAGTGATTGAGAACGAAGAAAAAAGGAGACGTAACATGAAACATAGCAGACTCATTACAGCAGCACTGGCGGTATGTCTGTTGACAGCCGTAACGTCGTTCGGGAAACCTGCCGACAAAGTATTCAATCGCGACAGGTACCTTCTGCTGGATTCCCGCATCATCGAATCGAAAGAGAATGTGCATCTTACTGTCGGTGTCGCGCAGAAGGACAAGAATAATCCACTCTTCAAAGAAGACAAGCCATGGGAGCCCCGTTTCGACAATCCATATTGCAGCGTCATCTACGATGATGAAGAAAAAATCTACAAGTGCTGGTACAGCATATTCATCAGATCCGGTGGGGGGGGGAAAATTCCCTGGCGAGGGTCTGCCATCTGAGAAGCGGGCATGGGTCAAGTGGCGGGAAGGGCGACGCGGATTTGGCGTGTGCTACGCCACGTCCAAAGATGGAATCCACTGGGAGAAACCTGAGTTGGGGTTGATCGAGTTTAACGGCAGCAAGAAGAACAATATCGTTATAGAATACACCCATGGCGTGGCGGTTATGAAGGACCTGCATGAAACCAATCCGCAGAAACGCTACAAGGCAATTCACCCGGAGCGGAAGAACAGCGCCGTATGGTTCTCTCCCGACGGCATTCGCTGGGGGAAAAAGCATAATGCCGGCCGTATCTCCCATGGCGACACGAACCAGGCTATATGGTGGGATGAAGATCTCGGCAAGTATGTGCTTATCACGCGTCGCTGGGGCGGGGCAACGACCGAGGGACGCTACGGCAGCGGCGGGCATCGGCAGAAGGTTAGGAGCGTATCCCCAGATTTCCTGAAGTGGTCAAAGCCGGAGCTTGTCATCGAGGGGCTTGACCTGCGCATGCAGATTCACGACATGCTCGTGGTCCGTCACGCCGGTGTCTACCTGGGCATGGTCGGTCTGTTTGACATTAAAGCAAGCAAGCAGTGGTGCGAGCTGGCATGGAGTCCGGACAGCATCGAATGGCACAGGATTTGTCCCGGAACGCCGTTGATTCCCAATGGCCCGGTTATGGGCGACTACGATTGGGGCTGCATCTTCGCTTCCGTGCCGCTTATCGGCAAGGACAAAATACGCATGTACTACGGCGCCAACGACGGCAGATTCATGGCGTGGCGTAACGGATTCTTCTGCCTGGCGTGGTTGCGCGCAGACGGTTTCGCTGGTTACGAGCAAATTGCCGGGGGGAGCAACAAAACGGGCTCCCTCACAACCAAGCCTGTTTCAGTTGTCGCCGATTCGCTGTGCATAAGCGCCGACGTTGCACCGTCCGGCTATGTCAAGGTAACACTCTTCGACGAACGCGACGAGAAACTGGCTGAAGGCGAACTGATACCGAAAACCGCGACGGACGCCCAGATACAGTGGAAGGATGGATTCTCATTCAAGAAACTCAAGGGAAAAGAGATCAAGTTGGGGTTCGAACTGAGAGAGTCAAAGCTCTACTCGTTCAGTTTCATAGGAAAGGCTGCCATGAAGAAGGCTTCTACAAAGAAACTCAAGAGGGTCGATCTGACGAAAATCCCTTCACCACAGATCCTGCCCGGTAATGAGAACAATCATTATCGAGATCCGACGGCGATTTATCACGACGGGGTGTTCAGACTGTTTTTCACGGTCAATCACCCGCGTGACAACAAGAAGTATATGGTCAGCTTACTGGGCACGACCACGAGCCGGGACCTGGTGAACTGGACGCCTGTTAAGCTCCTGACGCCGGAGGACCCCGCATTGAACTACTCAAGCCCCGGCAACATTATCCGCTACAATGGGGAATGGATCATTTGCTTCTGCACCTACCCTATCCCTGGCCGTAAAGGTTTTGGCGGGGACAGAACTGCGCGTCCGTTCATCATGCGCAGCAAAGATCTGGAAAACTGGAGCGAGCCGGAGTTACTCAAGGTCAAGGGGCCGGACGTACCCCGGGAGCAGATGGGGCGCATAATTGACCCGTATCTGATTGAGGACAAGGACGAGCCGGGCAAGTGGTGGTGTTTTTATAAGCAGAACGGCGTAAGCATGTCGTACTCCTATGATCTGAAAACATGGAAGTATTTCGGCCGTCAGAAGGCTGGAGAAAACTCTTGTGTTTTGTTGCTCAA
>JAUXAH010000120.1 GCA_030614945.1 Phycisphaerae bacterium | reverse complement strand
GGCGCCCAGAACTCATCCGCAAAAGCCACGTTAGTAAAGGGCACAGCCGTCAACTTATCTGCTTCCACCATCTGGCAGCCCGTCAGAAACGTAAAGAAAGTTATGCTCATAAGTGTAAAAATGCGATTTTTTAGTACTTGAATTTTTCGCATGTTTTGGTCCTCCTATACTTATCGACATTCGATATTCGTTATTCAACATTGGACATTCACTGTGTAGGTTTTCTGTTCTCCCTGCAGAATTTGCCCATTAACTCCATCGCCTTGTTCATCCTCTCAGCCGAGCCGTCCATCTTTGCGTAGGCATCAACCAGCTCTAATAATTCCGGGGCCGGCTCAACCTGCTCATAATGGTGTGCCACGTTGACAATGGCGGCGTCAAGGCCGTACTCCATTGCCTTTGCGACGTATGCCCTGCAGACGCCGATTTTCCGACCCGGCAAATCGCGCACGCAGTTGCTTACCCCAAGCGAGCAATGCACCCCATTCATCTTCGGGGCGCTCTTAATCTTCTTTATTGTCTCAAACGCCCGGTAGGTATAGCCCGGCACACCCGATTCCATCGGCATATCTATCGCTAACGGAAACACAGTCGAATCGAAGAATACCTCTTTGCTCTTAAAGCCGTATTGTCCAACCGCCGCATCAAAAATCTGCTTTGCGAGAGAATACAGCTCATCAACCGAGTGCGAGCCGCCCGGGCCGGCAGGCGCTTCTTCGCTGACCAAAAGGCCGATGAACGCATAGTCGAAATGCTTTTTCAGAGGCAGCATATTATCCATCGTATAAACCTTAACCGAATTTATAAGCGGCTGCCTGACGTCCTCCTGAGTATTATACCACTCCTTCAAGCCGGCTATCAGAACATCATCGTTACTGCTGTCGATGCAAATCGGCACGCCGTTGCCCCATTTGCGGACCATCCTGACGTATTCGGCCATCATATCAACAGCGACCTGCGGCTCGCTCTCCCCGAAGGCGTCGAGATTGACCGCTATGTAATCGGCACCATCAGCCGCCTGTGATTCAATCAGGGACTTGATATAGTTTAATCCGCCTTGTGGCGGACTCGGAGCCGAATACGCATCGGGGCCGAGTTCGGCCAACTGTGCCATTTCCTTGCCGGTCTTCGGGATTGAAGCGTGGACTGATTCGCCAATAGAAATCAACGCTTCTTTCATTGTATGGTCCTTGCCAAATAAATAATTCAAATATTGAGTATTACTGTACTGTATAATTGCCCGCCGCTTTAGCACAACTTAAAAAACAAAAATATTAAATACCTCATCCGGCTACTATTTTGTCTATAACTTTTATTCACAAGGACTTATACAATCCCGGAGTTTTTTTTGCAATCAAACTTGCGCTCGCAAGCATTTCGGCGTTGTGGATAACCTGTTGATAACTTAACCTCCGCCTCTTACAGCTTTCTTTCGGTGATGCCAAAGATGCCGGCCGAAATTGATATAATCTTTTACCGCCGCTTTCCCGACCCATCCAAAATCAAAGATTGGGGGGCGTAAGTTGTTTGGAATAAAGAAGTTATATCTGCCCCCGCAAATCGCGTTCCAAAACTATATCTACCGGCAGATTTATGGACTAACCGTATACTCAAATTCCCTAAAATTGTAATATTTTGTCGAAAAATTGCGTTGTTAGTGGATAATTCGCAGAAAAGCTCGCCTGAAAGTGCAAACAAAAACAAATATCACGCTAAAAATTATTTGCTGAAAATAACAACTTTCTCCTTCAATGCTCGACAGGCTACTGCCGGGTCGGGGGTTTCGGTTACCGCAGAGCAGACGGCAATTGTTGAGGCACCGGCGTTTAGAACCTGGTCGATATTGTCCAGCGTTATACCGCCAATAGCAACATTACCGATACCGGTATCGGCGAGTTTCTCTGTCCCCTGCCTGACATAGTCAAGGCCGACGGGCTCGGCGCTCGGCTTTATCTTCGTGGCAAAGACAGGCCCTAAGCTTACATAACTGGGGTACTCATCACAGGCAACACGCAGTTGCTCGAGCGAATGCGTACTCTTGCCGATAATCAATGGAGCCAACTGGAGCTTGCGGGCCTGCTCGATTGGTAAATCATTTTGGCCAAGATGCACGCCGTCAGCACCGGCGGCAACCGCAATATCGGCCCGGTCATTTATTATGCTCAACACATCGCCGGCCTTACATATCTGCACAAACTCGACAGCCATAGCAAAAAGCTTATCGTCGTCGGCATCCTTTGCCCGCAGTTGAATGCAATCGGCACCACCGGCCGCGCAGCGGTAAGCCAAAGAAATGACATCGGCCGGCAAGCTGCTGCTAATTATTACATACAATCCCACGCGCTTGAATTTTTCGGCCGGCTCGCTGAAAACAACGATATCCTTTTCAAGTGTATAAGCGGCATATCGCAGCTTTTCGATTGTCCCGGCGACGGCCGGATTTACCGTTTGCATCATCTCAGCCAGCGTCCGCAGCGCCTCGGTCAGCCGTTTGCAGCCGGCGGTAAAACATTCGTTGAGGTTTGTGCGCTGAAGCTGCTTTTCGACCGTTTTGCCGATACCGACGTCGCCAGGCGTATCTCTGCTTGAGATAAGCCGGCCAGCGTCGAGTTTGTCGATAGCGGCTGAAAGCTCGTGTCGAAGCTGTTTTGCACGCTCGGTTAGTGAAGCCGAATTCAGCGCAAATCTGCAAAAATCTTCTACTACGCGAATCGCCTCACGGGCGCGATTGAAGTTAGCATCGATAATTCTATAAACCGCTCGCTCCATAACGAGTCTGATTATACGGCCTGAAATCGCTATTGAGTAGCAAAAATTAAACCAAAACTATCGGGAAAGATAATTTGTAGCGGTCTTTTTGCGCTAAGAGCTAAATATTGCGCAAAGAAAAATGGAGTCGTGCCTCCTCCGGCACGACCCCACACTATATTATTAACAAAACCAGTTCTGCCGTGTTTTCAGCCCGGCAACACCGATTTTGAAATCCTCTAAAGGGCGGACCCTTCCTCCTCCTTATATCATTTTTAGGATGTTCCGCCCAATATCGTCGCCTCAAAGGCGAATAAGAACTTTTCCGCAAAAAATATGCCAGCAGCAAAAAATAAAGACAAAAGACCACCTGAAGCTTCACCTAACAGTTTACATCAGAAACAGTTACGTTCGTATATGCCGTTTCAGTTCCAGAAACAGCCGGATAGCGCATTTTAACAGCGCGTTGCTTTTTATCAACACCGACTGTACCAACCAGCCCATTTTTACATATTTAGTGCTCGTAAAGTGTTAGAGGATAGAGGGATTCGCCTGATGTTTACAAAAAACAACATAACTGCGAACAAAATGAACAACAAAAATAGCAAAAACGCTATTTCCTGTATTTTGCCCAGGAAACCCGGTTGCGCCAATCGCAAAGCCAGCGGCCGAAAACTACTTTTTCGCCGGTTCGCACCTGGTCGAGCCGAAAAATGCTGTTTTTCCGCCAGCTAATAACCTCATCGGTAATTTTACGCTCCTGCTCCTCCGGCAGCTCCATCCTGGCCAGCTCATCCGGGTCAGTGCTCAAATCATATACAAAGACCCTTTCGTTTGCGGGATTGTACACAAATTTATGACTACCTTTGACAAAACCCGAAGGGCTTTGCCACAGCCACCCGGAGAAATACACCTTGCGGTCAGCCGGTATGTGCCCCAGCGCATTAACGCCGTCAAAGTTAGCGGCCTCCGTATCAAAGCCCAACAGAGCCAGCAGTGTCGGGGCCAAATCAATAGAGCTGACCGGCTCTGTAACCCTGGTTGCCGGCTCAACCAAAGACGGGACCCGCAAACAAAAGGGTACGTGCAGGAGCTCTTCAAAAGCTATTCGCTCGTGGCCGTGCAGGCCGTGCTCGCCAAATGCTTCCCCGTGGTCGCCGATAACGCAAAGAATGGTTTTGTCTGTAAGATTTAGCTTAGCAAGCTCAGCGTCCAGCGCAGCTAAGAATTTATCCGTGTAAGAAATCGTCTGTCGATAACGCTCCACCGGCTCTCTGGCCGGCTCGCCAAACCAATCCGGAACCTCATACGGGTCGTGGGTAACCGAGCAAAGAACCGTCAGGAAAAAGGGCTTTTCGCCGGCCTTTATCCATTCGGCAATCGGTTTTAACATTGAAAACTCATCACAGCCAAGGTAGCCGATAAAGGCATTAGGGTCGCCCAAATCCTCTCTTGCCCAGAATTTGTCGAAGCCGAGATTATAGACCAAACTGGGTCGTGACTCAAAATTACCCTTGGCCGATTGAAAAAATGCGGTCCTAAAATTCAACTGACCGCTAAGAACCGTCGCAATACTGGCATAGGGCTTTACGGCAGGGACCGCCTCGGCAAGATCCTGGCAGACCGAAGGATATCGGCCGGTCAAAAACGCAAACAACACCTTTGTGGTATGGGTCAGTGTCGAGCGAGTATTTGTAAATTCAACACCCTGCCCGGCCAGAGTCGCAAGATACGGCGTAAGGTTAGTCTCTTTATCTGCCAGTGTTGTGTAATTGTATTGAACACCTTCAAGGACAACTACAACCACATTGTGGTTTATCCGCTGCGGTTCCGGCGACAGCGCAATCTGTATCTGGTCAAAGGTGGGTATCTTTCGTTTGGCGTTGGTGAAATCGGCTCTGGCCAGCCGGCCGGAACCAGGCAAAAGAAAATCTGTTAAAGCCCTTAACTGGCAATTGTAACGCAGCCCCGCGGAAGCTATTTGTTCTGAGCCGCGCCTGGCCACTGGGCCGCGAAGCAGAACAGCAGCAACCACAAAAAAAACAGAAATAATAACTCTGTTTATAAAGCGTTTGCGGTTGTAACCCGGCAGCGGCGGCTTTGCCATAACAAAAAAGAAGAAGGTAAGGGCAACAGCACTGGGGCCGAGTAAAATTACGGCTGCAGCCGGCATTTTTACGAGATTAATCCCAATTATTGGAAATGCATTCAGCGGGTGGCGACATAACGGCAAAATGCTCGTGGGTAAGATTTGCATTCCTTTTCTTATTATCAAGCCGGCGTTCATAACCGACCAGGTGCATACGACAGCAGCAACAAGAGTAGCTGCTCGGACAACCAGCTTCCGAGGCCAGCGAAAACAGACCAATGCCAGAATAACTTCGATTATCAGCAGGAAAGAGATATCGGCAAGAATCCAGTCAAAGTATTCATTGACCACCCCTGTACGCCAGGAATGAAAGAGCTTTACCGCCAGCGTGCAAAATAACGCAGCGAACATAATGACGCTGTAAGCCCGCCGGGCTAAAAGGCCATACAATCGCCGGCCACATTTTGCTATAACCCGCAAAATAGCAGCCCAGCGGCGAATAGACAAAACCCTATTCATTTTAGAGCCGGATTGTGAACCCTCGATACCCATATAATACACTATAATACTAAAAATCCTCGTAAATGGCAAGACAGTTTCTATCGTAAATCGAATATCGAATACGAACTCCGAAATTCGAAATTCCTTGTTCATTATTCAGGATTCGTTAAGCTCTCAATGACCTCTTCCAGCGGCAGCTCCGCGCAGCAAATAGCGGTATCGGCGACGCCGTAATAAATCTTAAGTTTATCATCCTCGCAGAGCAGGCCGCAGGTAAACACCACATTTCCAAAGAAACCTTCAATTTCATAATCGGTCTGCGGCTCAAGAATCGGCTTATCTGCCCTTGCGATAACCTTCCACGGCTGCCCGGCATCCAGAAGCACCGCTCCGAGGCAGTAGCGATTGTCCCGGTCCACTCCGTGATAAATCTCCAGCCAGCCTTGCTCAATCTTGAAAGGTACGGCACTGGCGCCTATCTTAATCTCGTCCCAGTAGGCTGGGCGAGGTCCCATTAGATAGCGATGGTTTCCCCAACAGCACAGGTCCGGCGATTCTGCAATCCAGACATCCTGCTTTCCAAATAAAGGAGAAACGGGCCTGTGCAGAGCATAATACTTCCCTTCGAGTCTTTCGGGGAAAAGCACAACATCCTTGTTGTCTGGAGAGA
>JAUXAH010000208.1 GCA_030614945.1 Phycisphaerae bacterium | reverse complement strand
ATGCCGAGATTGAGCAGTACCGCCACGGCATCAATCAGACCGCTGCCGCATATTGAGCGAGGCGGGCAATCGCCTATCACATCCAGAACTATGTCATCTTCGCCTGCGACGACGGCTTCTATCGCGCCTTCGGCCGCCCTGCTGCCGCAGGTTATACGTGCCCCTTCCAGTGCTGGGCCAGCCGCGCAGCTTGCCGCATAGAGTTTATCGCCGGTGCCGAGCACAAGCTCGCCGTTTGTGCCGATATCGACCGCCAATGTCATTTCTTCAGCCGAATCGATATCGACCGCCAGTGCGACAGCGGTGGTATCTGAGCCGACGAAGCCGGCAATATTGGGGGCGCTATGGATATTGCCGGCGGGGTTTATTTGCAGGGCCATATCTTCAGCGGGTGTGTCTTTAGCATCGAGAGAAAAGGCCTTGTATGGCGCCCGGCCAAGCTGCTTGACAGGCAATTTAAGGAAGATGTGGTTCATCGTCGTGTTGCCGACGACGGCCATTTCATATATGCACTTTGCATCTACGCCGGCCTGTTTGGAAAGCCGGGCAATCAGCTCGCTTATACAGTCTGTTATGACTTTTTGGAGTTCAGCTAATTTTGCATCGGTCTCAGCGTAGGTGATTCTGCTGATGACGTCATCGCCGTATCGGCTTTGCGGATTTAAATCCGCCTGGGTTGTCAGGCATCGGCCGTCTGTCATATCAATCAGCTTAGCAACGACTGTGGTTGTGCCGATATCGATTGCCGCGCCGAATATTGGGGCGGTGGAATCAGGCTTCAAATATTTTTTGTATATGTCAGGCTGGATTTTGTCTTTTGTATCAATACCTTCAGCGAGGATTTTCTGCTCGAAGAACCTGGAGCCGGCGGGAATTGTTACTGTAAGGTCGCTTTGGATATGGTACTGACAGGCCAGGACCTGCTGCGAGTCCGGCCCAAGGTTTACTGCACACTTTTCACAGATGCCCTTGCCGCCGCAGACGGTGTTTAAGATTATGCCTGCCTGGCCTGCGGCCTCGATAAGCGTCGCCCCTGCGTGAATCGAAATTTGCTTATCATCGGGCTTGAAAATGATATTGAAATGTCTCATTTATCGTATTGCATATTGCGCATATCGTATCGCGTATATTTTACGCAATACTCGATACGCAGGATGTACAGCTAATAATCAGCGGATTTTATGCCGAATTTTCCAGCGGGCACGTCTTTTTTTACTGCCCACTTTGCGTCTGCGTCTTGATTTTGCCATTTATTTCTCCACAAACAGGCCAAAAATCTTTGTTGCAAAGTACTTTTAAGCCTTTGGAATATATGGTATTATAACAAGATGTGAAAGTAAAAAGTTAAAAGGGTAGATTTTTTTGTTTAGTTTTTTGCCGATTTATATTGGGGTGCGAAAATGATTGAATGTAAAGATTGCGAATTTTGTGAGATTAGTCCCGACGGCCAAAGGACCTTCAAATGCGACCCGTTTGCCAATATCAAGGAGCCGGAGTGCATAGCCAAATGGCAGCTAATCCGTCTTGATATGCTGGTAGCCAGCTATCAGAGGATGCTCAAGTGGTATGGGAAGTTAGCCCCACTCCAGGATAAAATCTTCAAATACATGCAGCGAGAAATCGAGGATATTGACGAAGCTGAGCACTGGAAGGTTGACAAGGAGGAGGAGGAAGAGGAAGAAGACGGCTGAGGGGCCGGGGCAAATCGGACCTGACGGGCAAAAAAATCCATCAGATTTTCCTCATTTATGCAATAAATCAATTCCGGATACCGTCTTTATTTATGTAAAAAGCGCTTAAATATGACAAAGAGCGACAACTTAGCCCGGATAATAAACGGATGTAAGGCCGGTTCGGCGGAAAGTTTTTCGCAATTGGTTGATATTTACGCAAGCCGGTTTTATGGTTATTTTTATCGATTAACGGGCGATAAGGTAGTCAGTGATGACCTGCTTAGCGAGCTATTTGTCAAGTTGGTGAAGAAAATCAGTTCCTATAAGGGCGGCTCTTTTGAAAGCTGGTTGTTCAAAATAGCATCGAATATTTTTCACGATTACTTAAGGGGCAAGCAGCGACGGAGAAAATTGCTGGAGGTCCGAAAAAAACAGCTTGAATCAAGGAAACAAGAGGTAAAAAAGTCCGATAGCGAGATAGCCGATAAATTACAGATACAGCTTGAAAAGCTGGATGCAGATATGAGAGAATTGATAATGCTGCGTTTTTATTCGCAGTTGAAGCTGAAGGAAATAGCAGAAATGCGTTCTGAGCCGATAGGAACGACATTGTCAAGACTGCATCGGGGGCTGAAGAGACTGCGAGAGTTAATGGAGCGATAATAATGTAAGATTGTGTCATTGCGAGCGGAGCGAAGCAATCTCAAACGTAGCGGATGAGATTGCCATCCCGCACCAATTGAGCTTAGGCTCACGCCTAATTGGTGCGGGACTTTGCAGGCCTCGCAATGACGATTTTGAGGAATACTATGAATGGTCGAAACGAGGAAAATCTGAAGGAGCTGTTCGAGAAATTCCTTAATTCCGAACAGACGGCAAAGGCCGTTGAGGATTTTCGCACGGCCGAGCAAATCCTTCTCGAGCATCCTGCGCCTGGGCCTGATGATGGGCTGATAGCTGATATAAAGTCCGAAATTGCGGAGGCGGTGCTGCCCAGGCAGGTAAATGTTTTTAGAAGAATAGCTTACAAGACGGCAGTCGTTGCGGCGGCGGTTATCGTCATAGCAGCTGTAAGTGTAAGATTGTTCGACAAAGGGCCTGAAAAAGTTACATACGCCTCAATAATACCCGAAGCGCTCTGGGAAAGTGACGATATCTCCGCCGACGATGTGGAGCTGGCGATTTTCACTGCTGAAATTGAACAGATTGAAGGCGAGGTGCTGACCCTGGAATTGGGCGAAAACGGCGGCAACGGCCAGGCGGACGTTGCGGAACTGGAGATGGAACTTATAGAAATCAGTAGCAATTTTTGGGAAAGGTAAAAGGAATGAAAGCAAGTTACGGAATCATTTTAGTTCTGGCGATGGCAGCAGTCATAATACTGTCTATCCTGCCCTGCTCTGCTCAAAGGACGAGCGAAGAGAAAAAAGAAGACATCTGGCGTGAGGACGAGCCAAGAGGACCAAGGGGAGGACCAAGATGGGGACCGAGGCGGTTCGAATTAACAGATGAGAGAATTGAGCGCATAATGAAGGAACTGGCAAAGAGTGACCCGGCAAAGGCCAAGGAACTGGCGGAGCTGCGAGAGAAGGAGCCGGATAAGTTCAAAGACGAGATTAGAAAAGTTATGCGTGCGCAATTCGGCAAAAGAGTCAGGGAACATATGGATGAGAGGAGGCGCAAGTGGCAGGCTGACTTTCTTGAATGGCTGGGAGAAAATTACCCTCCGGAAGCAGCAAAACCGGCTAAACTAAAAGAGCAAGACCCGAAAGAGCAAGACCCGGAACGTTATATAAAGGCGTTTGACCGTGTGGTGAAAAAATATGGATATATTTACAGGGCGTGGACGCAAAATCCTGAATTGGGTCGAGTTCTTAAAGAAAAGTTAGAACTTAAGGGAAAGCGAGATAAACTGCTTAGAAGAATCAAAGCTTCGAAGGGTGAGAAAGAGAAGAAAAAACTAACTGGACAGCTGGAAGAAGTGGTCAGCAGCAGGTTTGACTTGATAGTAATAGAAAAGCAAATAGCGTACAAGCAGCTGCTCAAGAGGCTTGAGGAGTTGAAAAAACGAGTTGAGGAAAGTCAAGCTGAGGTTGATGAGTTGATGGACGTTGAATTCAAAACCGAGAACGTAAAGGCACGAGTCGAAGAATTGATAAGGCGAACCAGAAAAATTAAGTGGGACTGAGTAAAATTTACTATTTACTCAAACTGACCGGTTTTATTTTTTAGACACGGATACCTGCTTTCGCAGGTACAAGCTTATACGGATTAACACTGTTTATTAAAGATTTAGATTCCTGCCCCTGCCTTCGCAGTGGTGACAACCTTAGGCAGGATGCTGGGAAGATAAGTATGTCTTTCACTTTGAGGAGGCCTGCCCCGGGCGCTGCGGAAGCAAACATTCCTTGTGTACCTCATTCGGCCAATCCGGCGATGGTTACCGTTTTCACGCTGCATATGCTCGGTGCGATACCCAACGCCGGGCCTTTAACGCAGCAGGTACAAAAGATTGGCAACGGCCAAATTTGGGCTTTTATCTTTTTGCTTTTTCCTTATAATGGGGCCGTTAATACAGCTTAAGTAATTTAAGGGTATCTGTTATGGGAAAACGCAATTTAGTCGTCTTAACGGTCGCCAGCTTAATTGCCGCTATAATCCTCGGCGGCTGTGTAGAACGTAAGCTTACAATCAACACGCAGCCGCAGGGGGCGTTGGTTGTACTAAACGATGAGGAAATAGGCGCCTCGCCTGTTACGGTCTCGTTTGAATGGTACGGCGATTACGA
>JAUXAH010000326.1 GCA_030614945.1 Phycisphaerae bacterium | reverse complement strand
AGTAACATAAATTATGGCGTCTGCCTTTAGTTCATTTATCCGATAGCGAATGGCCGCCAAATCCGTCGTCGCATAGAGATACGCCCCATCGCTCTTTTGAATAATAAACGGTAATGGCTCCCCTTCTTTATTCTTAAACCCCTCCGGAAAAACACAAACCGCACCATCGGATTCAACAGTAAGTTCGTTCCTTTTTAAATCTCCTACTACATCAGCTAATTTGTCGTTATAGAAACTCTCGCCCCTAACGTCGCTCAAGTTGAGTCCAATCCCCAAGCTCCAGTACAGATCTTGGAAACCATAAAGAGACTGCTGGCATATGAACTGCCAAATGGGAAACACGTCCTGATCACCAGATTGAAGCTTTACAACATACTCTCTCGATTCAGAAGCAAAATCAGAGTCGGTATCAAAAAGCTTATTAGCTTCCCGGTAAAAAACCTCCATATTGGGAATACTAATATCAGATACTGTAATTCCAGATTGTTTAAGTGAATCTCCATATGTGCGATAAAAATAACATATTAGCATTCCGAACTGTGTACCCCAGTCGCCGATGTGGTTTTGGCGGATGACTTTGTGGCCTAAGCATTCGAGTATTCGGCAGATGCAATCGCCGATGATGGTGCTTCGCAGATGGCCGACGTGCATTTGCTTGGCAATGTTCGGGCTGGAAAAATCGACAACAATAGTCTTCGGTACAGCGGCCTTATCTATACCGAGATTGGCAATGTGCTTGTTGATTTCAAGTAACCTGTCGGCTAAAAATTCAGGTTTCAGGCGTAAGTTTATAAAACCCGGGCCTGCAACTTCCGGCGGCCCGCAAATATCGTCAACGTCTAAATTCTTTACCACCTCTTCGGCAAGCTGGCGCGGGTCGGTTTTCATTTTTTTGGCCAGTGCCATTACGCCGTTGGCCTGATAATCGCCGAACTTCGGGTCGGTGGCAGCTCTTACAATAGCTGCGCAGTCGCTTCGGCCGACAGCAGCAGCCATCGCAGCACTAATCCTCTCTTCAAGTATGTCAATAACAGACTTCATTCAATCATCAATCTTTGCCACAGAGAACACAGAGTCCACAGAGTTTTTTCGAGTTCTTGGTTCATAAAAATTCTTTACACTCTTCCTGAATCGTTGAAGCATCAAAACCCCAATGATTTCTTAACATAATATTTATATCACACGACATCGAGACGCAGTATCTTAATAAATCGTCATCGTTTTCGTTTAGATCGTCATAACAGATAATTTTATTTTCTTTATATTTGACGAGTTGTCTAAAGGTTTTTGTATCTAAGTGAACAAAACTGGAAAAGTTCTGATAAATTTTGGGGTAAATTAATGTTTCCCATTCTTTTTCCGTTGACTTGTCAGATAGCAAACGAAAGATACAAGCAGTATCTGGCATGCACTTAAGACTTTGAATCTTACATTTATTAATCTCACTTTCAGCCTTATCTAAAGACTTTTGTATCTGTTTTTTAAAACCACCACTTGCGGACTGGATAAGTTTTTCTAATAGTTTTTTCTCTTTACATACCCTTGAAAAATCCCATCTTCGAAAATTTTCATAGATCTTTTGATTGTGTTTTTCTTCATTAGAGCTACTCGAAACACTTAGACACCACAAGAGTTTTACATAAAGTTCACACAAAATTCGCAGTAAAGCCTTTGTGGGAGTAATGTGTTTATTATTTAGGAGCACAATCGTTGCCTTGGCATATTTTCTTGCAGCAAAGAAAACACCTGCCAATAAAATGTCGAGTTTGGTTTGAGGGTGGACTTGCTCTTGAATACTCTCAAAAGTATCTTCGAACCATTTGTTTATTATCTGCTCTACTTCCATTTTTTTGGTGAAGCTTCTCTTAATTTTATTCCAAAGAATTCTTAATTGCTTAAAGATACTCATTGACTCCGTGTTCTCTGTGGCTAATCAAACAGAGACCCTTTTAACACCGTTGATAAGTCGTTTTTCGCCAAAGTTTGTAATAAGGCCACGCTTTAGATTCGCTGCTTTAAGGTAAGAGATGGTCTGAGAAATCACTACGCCAGGCGTTTTCTGCAACGACTTAAGTTCTACGACGACTTCTTTTTCAACAAGCAAATCGATCCTGTGTCCGCTGATAACATGTCCTCTATAAACAATATCTACAGGAACCTGACGCCCAAATTGTATCCCCTGCAGTTGAAATTCATGGCAGAGGGCTTCTTCATAAATAGATTCCAAGAGTCCCGGCCCCAGCTCCCTGTGTACTTCTATGGCTGCACCGATAATTTTCTCAGTTAGCTCATCGCTCATCATAGAACCAGTTTTTTATCTTTATATTTATATCTCTGTGACCTCTGTGTTCTCTGTGGCTAATTCTTTTTATTTTCAATAATCAATTTCTCGGCGTCGCCCCAGAGCAATTCCAAATCATAGTAGTCTCGGTATTCGCTGTCGAAGATATGGATTACGACATCGATAAAGTCGAGCAAAATCCAGCGTGCCTGCTCATAGCCGGCCCGGCCGAAACGCTGCAGCCCCTGTTTTTTTGCCGCCTCACAGATTTCGTCGGCAACGGTGCGCATTTGTCTATCGCTTGTGCCGGTGGCGATTACAAAATAATCGGTTGCGGGCGATTTGCCCTTCAAGTCCAGGACCACAATATCGCTGCAATGCCGCCCATCCGCTACTTCGGCTGCGGCTAAAGCAAACGACCTTGCCCCGTTAGAAATCTTCTCTTTTCGACGCTGGTCCCCGCTTGTAGAATTTCTAACGGGGCTTGCCTCTGCGTTTTGCTTCTTCGCCAAATTACGTCCTCATTTTTTTTCAATAAAGAAAAGGGCGGAGGTTGCAAAATTGGAACCCGATTAGTTGCCAAATCCGAGCCAGCTTCCAATAACCGGCGCGAACTTGACAATTATGCCGGCGAATACAACGCTGACCATACTCATCAG
>JAUXAH010000430.1 GCA_030614945.1 Phycisphaerae bacterium | reverse complement strand
AGCATTAGGCATGGGGTATGATAAGCCCGATTTAGGATTTGTAATTCATTATCAGCGGCCAGGGTCCGTAATCCACTACTACCAACAAGTTGGCAGGGCTGGACGAGCTGTCGAGTCAGCGTACGGGATTTTATTCTCTGGGAAAGAAGACGATGATATTGTCAACTACTTCATCGAACAGGCCTTTCCACCTCAGAAGTATGTTGACCAACTTCTTACTGTGTTGTCTGCAAACGAGGGTTTATCACGAGGTCAACTACAGGAAGCAGTGAACATTCCAAGAGGTCGTATCGAGCATACTATTAAATACTTGCTGGCTGAACAACCTTCTCCTATAAGTAAACAGAACGGCAAATTGTACAGAACTCCGGTGCCTTACCAACTGAATAAGGATAGAATCCAGGAGATTACGAAAATCAGATGTCACGAACAAAAGGTCATGCAGGAGTATATGCAGACGGAGACATGCCTGATGCAGTTTCTGGCGAGGGAGCTGGACGACCCCAATCCTGAACCTTGTGGAATTTGTTCAAATTGTGCAGGGAAGCCCCATTTTCCATTTGAATACTCAGATGATACAGCGATTGCTGCCCTCGAGTTCTTGAAACGCAGCTACATCGAAATCACACCGAGAAAGAGATGGTTTAAGGATGCCTTCCCGACTTACAGCTTCTCCGGGACCATTGGTGATCTAATGGCCGAAACGGGAAGATGCTTATGTCTTTGGGGAGATCCTGCTTGGGGGCAGATGGTCAAAGAAGGCAAGCAAGTACATGGTAATTTTGACGATGCATTGGTCGAAGCTTCTGTCGATCTGATTCGAAATCGTTGGAAGCCCTCCCCGTTTCCAATGTGGGTGACATGCATTCCCTCCCAAAGACAAGCTTCTCTTGTTCCAGATTTTGCCCAAAGAGTTGCTGAGAAATTGGGGTTAGCCTATTCAGGCTGTGTTATCAAAGTACGTGAGCACGAACCGCAGAAGCTAATGCAGAATTCGTTTCATCAGGCTCGAAATCTGGATGGCGTATTTGACGTTACAAAGGGAAAAGTTCATAATGATGCCGTTCTCCTGATTGACGATATGATTGATTCGAAGTGGACGCTCACTGTCGTGGCAGCCCTTTTGAAACAAGCTGGGAGTGGCCCTGTTTGGCCGTTCGCTCTAGCGATGACATCGAAATCGAAATAACCGTTATGACACAGAATTTATCACAAGATGCAAAAGCAATTTTGCTGCTCTGTAGCTCGTGGGGCAAGATGGACAACACACTTAAGCCTCTTACGTCCACTGAGTATAATAAACTTACTGACTGGCTAAGACAGAAAGAACTTAGACCATCCAATCTGTTCGATTCGGATGCACACCTCAAGAATCCATCCTTCCCTTTTGAATCTGCTCGCTTTAGCTCTCTTCTTAATCGAGGCGGAATTATGGCAGTAGAATTGGAACGCTGGCTCAATACCGGCGGATGGGTCATAAGCCGTGCTGATGAAGAATATCCTCAAAGACTAAAGCAAGCCCTGGGCGAGAATGCTCCCCCTCTATTCTTCGGAATCGGTACAAGATACTTTTTATCTACAGGTGGAGTGGCTTTAGTAGGATCACGAGATATTTCAGAGGAGGGGCAAGAAGCAACACAAAGAATATCCATGAGGTGTGCTGAAAAGCAAATCACGGTCATTTCTGGTGGAGCACGAGGTGTTGATCAGACAGCGATGCAATCCGCTTTGGAGGCAGGTGGAAAGGTCATTGGTATCTTGGCAAATGATTTGGCTCGCACCTCAGTAACAAGAATCTGTCGGGATTACATAGAAGAAGAAAAGTTGGTGTTACTCTCTCCTTTCCACCCTAATGCACGGTTCCAGATTTGGAATGCAATGGCAAGGAACAAGGTCATTTATGGCTTTTCTGATGCGGCCATAATAATAAACTCGTCCGATGGCAAAGGAGGAACTTGGGAAGGAGCTATGGAGAACCTTCGGAAATGGCATATTCCACTCTTTGTCAGAAAGGATTCGTCTCTACCGGGAAACCTTCACCTAATTGATAAAGGGGCATTCCCTCTGCCAGAAGAAGTATATGACAATCCCGAACTATTGCTGAGTAGATC
>JAUXAH010000526.1 GCA_030614945.1 Phycisphaerae bacterium | reverse complement strand
GTGGGCGGTCGAGCCGACAGGATTGCCCTGCTGGACAACTTCTGCTGGGGCAACTGCACAAAGCCCGAAACGTTCGGCGCATTAGTGCGAGCGGCCCAGGCCTGCTATGACGGCGCAATCGGCTTCGAAGCACCGTTTATCTCCGGCAAGGATTCGCTGAATAATGAATTTTCCTGCGAAGATGGAACGCAAATTTCCATCCCATCGACACTTTTAATAAGTGCGATGTCAATAGTTGATGACGTCAATAAGTGTGTAACAATGGACGCAAAGAGAGCATCTAATCTGCTTTTTATAGTGGGCGAAACGAAAAATGAACTGGGCGGCTCACACTACTACAAAATCAATGGCCAACTCGGGGCCAATGTCCCGAAGGTGGACCTCGAAGCAGCTCCCAGAATTGCCGAAAGGATTTCCACCGCAATAGCTGATGGCCTTATTGTCAGCTGTCACGATTGCTCGGAAGGCGGCCTGGCCGTTGCACTTGCAGAGATGGCCTTTGCCGGCGGACTGGGTATAGATGCAGACCTGCGGGGCCTGCCGAAAAGCGATGACTGTTCGCGAACAGATGCACAGCTATTCAGCGAATCAAACTCCCGCTATGTCGTTGAAGTTGAGCCGGAAAATTACGATGCCTTTGCAAAGCTGATGCTCAATTTGCCGTTTGGGCAAATCGGAAAGGTGATAGAAGAAGAAACACTTATCATAAAAGCCCAAGACGGCAAGACCGTTATCGAATCGGATTTGGACTCACTTAAACAGGCCTGGCAGAAGCCGCTTAATTGGTAGCAAAAAATTTAGCCCCAGAAGATACAGAGAAGAAATTTAGAAGGTAAGAGATGAGACAGGTGAACCCCGTTAGAAATTCTAAAGCGGGGAATGTGATACAAAAATGGAAGGTTCCTAACAGGATAATAATATGATACAAAAAGGGAAAATTTCTAACGGGGTAAAGGCAATAGTTTTGCGGGCGGCGGGGATAAATTGCGACCTGGAAACAGTGTACGCACTCGAACTGGCAGGCGCAGAAGCTCGGCGTGTGCATATAAACAGGATAATCGAGGATAAAAGTACGCTGGATACGTTCCAGATAATCGTTTTTCCCGGCGGCTTTAGCTACGGTGATGACGTGGCCGCGGGTAAAATCCTGGCAAATCAAATCGTACATCACCTTTACGAGCCGATACAAAAATTTATTAATGACGGCAAATTGGTGCTCGGAATTTGCAGCGGCTTCCAGGCGCTGGTCAAGGCGGGAATCCTGCCGGGTGACAACTCAGGCGGCAAGCAGGGAACCGTTACAATAACATACAATGACAGCGGCAAGTTCGAGGACAGATGGGTATATCTCGCTCCGCAAACCGAAAAGTGCATCTTCATTGAGCCGGGCAGGCAAATCTATCTGCCGGTCGCACACGGCGAGGGCAAGGTCGTTACCAAAAACACAGATACTCTTGAGAAATTAAAGTCCAACGGTTATGTCGCGTTCAAATATGTGGATAAAAACGGCCAAGAAGCTGACTACCCCATCAATCCAAACGGCTCGATGGATTCAATAGCCGGCTTGACGGACACTACCGGCCGGGTCCTGGGACTTATGCCTCATCCGGAAAGGCACTTTCGGCCAACTCAACACCCCCACTGGTCCCGCCTGAAAAACAAACACGATGGCGACGGAATGACAATTT
>JAUXAH010000473.1 GCA_030614945.1 Phycisphaerae bacterium | reverse complement strand
CTGTTGGTCTGAATCACTGTCAACCCCGCCCCTCCGAGAGGCGGGGTCAACCACGAAGGATAAGCTCGGATAACCTAACGGCCTGAAGACCTTTTTCAGCGACAGGGCCCGCATCCTTGAGAGGTTAAACAATTGGTCCCGGAAGCTCAACCCGTCGAGACTTAACACAATATCCTCAACACCCTCGGCCTTAATTTTTTCGGTAAGCAAAGATACGGACTCAATTGATTCAGCTTTTGCCACCAGCGGGCAGCTGCTTTCCTTGGCAATTTTCGCCATTGCTTCGGCGGTATCCGGTTTTGCTGAGGCGAGTAAAGGCACAGCTTCTGCGATTTTGCCCGCCGCCGCCGCCATTGCCTCAGGAGATTCTGTTACCAGGATTGGGGCCAGCGCACTGGCGTCTTTGACCGTTGCTGCGGCTTCAGCGAAGGCATCAGCTGAACCGCTGTCGTTAATGACCGCTATGGCCTTGACGCCGAGCTTAGTCCCTATACGCTCGAATTGAAGCGAATTTACAGACTCAATGCGTTTTTTTAAGTCCTCGCCCGTGAGCTTGTCCGACACGGTTACCGCCACAATCGTCGGATTATGAAATTTCTCTTCGTGCCGGAACATCACCGTCTCTTGCCCAACCTGTACCTGCGCCTCTCCCGTGCCGAACGCTACTAACCGCATTGGCGGCGCTGCGGCGGCCGCAAGCTGTTCTTTGGCCTCTTCAGAAACGTCCGGACAATCTTCCAGTTTCGCTCGTTTCTGAGCAAGCTGCATAGCAAACGCCAGACAGGTAGGCATACCGCACTTTTTGCAGTTGGTTTTTGGTAGCAGTTTGAAAATTTCCAATCCTGTCAGCGCCATAATATTTGCCCTTTCTGCATATCTCGTATTTCGTACCCTGTCATTCTGAACGGAGCGCAGCGAAGTGAAGAATCTCGTCTTCGTCGGCCAGATTCTTCGCTTACGCTCAGAATGACAAAACCGTATTTCGTATCTCGATAATTGGTAATTGGTGATTGGTAATCATTAACCAGTTACCATTTAACCAGTTACCATTTAACCAGTTACCATTTAACCAGTTACCATTTAACCAGTTACCATTTAACCAGTTACCATTTTAGAACATTGGTTCTAAAGAGCTTACCGGATGGCCCGCTTTGGTAATAAATTCTAAAACCTCTTCTTCTGTGTTAGCGGTGGTTTCATCGGCTATTCTTGCGAGAAATTCTTCTCCGCCAAGACCGAGTTCTTCCGCTCTGCGAACAAAAGTGTCTTTAATTTCTTCTTTGAGCATAGTGGGCAGCCACACAATCCTCCGAATCCCGCCTTCCGCAGCTATAAATTTTCTTGAGTTGATGTAATGTTTTGAATGCCCGATGAAACCCGGCGTCTGGTTGCCGCCGCCTACCGTCCCCGCCAGTGTCGAAAACTTCATCCCGCACGGGGTCATCTCGCTGAACTCGCGGTTGACAATCATTATTCCGCCCGTTGACGGCAGCACCGCAGAGATACATTCGAAGCACCCGCACGAGGTCATCGGGTCGGTTATCATACTGTACTGGCTCATTCGCTCGACGTTACCGCCGCTGGTCTTGAGAACAAATGCGTTTATCTTGTCCCACTGACCTATGGTCGGCTCGATGCAATTACCTTTCGAGATGGGCTGGTTTGGCCCCGTAGGTACTATTTCGTATGCCGCCCGACAGTCCAGCCAGCTATAAGCACCGCACAGACCGGGTCGTTCCGGCGATACTACACACACGTGGTTCGGGGCAAAACTCTGGCACAGTGTGCACGAGTAAAATGTGCCTACGTCTTCGTCGGTCATACCCGCAAGACGTTCATCGCGCACTGCCCATATTTTGCGTGCCATTTCCGATAGTTTTAAAACCTGCTTTTCATCCGTGAATATC
>JAUXAH010000270.1 GCA_030614945.1 Phycisphaerae bacterium | reverse complement strand
ATCTTGTACCCGCCTTTGACCTTCCTCACGGGTCTTCCCCTGGCCCACCGTCTAGCCCACCGCCTCTTCTTGAATGTCCTGCCGACCACAGTTCTTGCTCCACGCGGCATCGCCTTACCCCCCTTCCTCTTTCTTGCCCGTCAGAGTCTTCGGGCCCAGTTCGTGCCTCGCCTTCTCGAGGGCCATCTTCATCGGGACTTGTTTTCGCTCATCATCGAAAATCTCCTTAAGGTCGGCAAAAATCGGGCACGGAATGTCGGTCGGCCCCGGTATGTCATGCCGAAAGTAGCGTTGCACCGCGAACAGGATGTCCGCTACCTGCATGCCGGAGTAGGCGCACTCTGAATCGGAGTGGTGGCCACAATCTTCGCATTTTGATTTGAATCGCTCGGAGTACGTGTCCCCGATTTTTTCTCGCGGTCTCATCGCTTCGACCTCCTGTACTTGTTTCCCATCTCCGTCAAGACCTCTATTGCTCGCGCAATTTCAGCTTCGGGATCATCCGATGCGAGCAGTTCCTTTGTGCCCCCCAGACCGAGGCTGCGAAGCAATGAATCGTAGGTGTACGTTTTTTGCGCTTCCGGCATCCCCCTCGTGGACTCCACCACCTCTCTGTACGCCCTCTCGCTCTTCATTGTCTTCAGGTGCTCGATCTGGTATCGCTGTTGAGCTAGCTCGGTTCGAGTGTCGAAATCGCCAGAAATCACGTCTAGGTCGAACTGCTCCCGTCCGATGATACCCATCCGGCTCAATCCCCAGGGCATCTCCACGATCGGAACAACCGCCCAAGCCTCTGTCGTGACGCTCTTCTTCATTCCCCGCACGGCGTATGTCCGCCCCAACGGGATCTGGAACTCTATTTGCCGCTCAGATTCGGACAACATGGGCGGTCTCCAGTTCTCCACAGTTTCCCAGCAAATCGGGTACGGTATGTTTGGCAGAAGTGTCAGCTCGATTTTGCTGTTCGCTGTGTAGGCCTTCATTGTCGCATATGGGTCCGCACTGAACAATCGAAGGGCGGGCACCCTCATGCCGAGCATATCGGTTATGTCTTCATATGGCGTTATCAGCCTCGGTGGCGGTCTCTTGACTATGAGCTGCCTCACCACCTCAAGTTTGCCTTCTTTTGGTCCCTCGGTCACCCGGGTCTCCACGTCTCTCGGAATCTCGAATTCCTCCTCCTGAGTTTTGAAAAGCCCTTTTATCCTTTTCATTTCAAAACACCTCCTCCAGTTCTTTCAAAAACTTCCATTCAAAACACCAGCCCCAAAGTTTTCACGACATAGACTACCGCTATGAGCACAAACCCGAGAAAGATATAGATGAAACCCCATAGCTTTCGGAAGGCAAGAATACAAGTTAGTCCAAAACAAATCATGCCCGCAACCATGCCCGCGACTACAAACCAGTTCAAACTTTCTGCTATGCTCTCGCTTATGATGCCTAGGCAATTGAAGATGAATACAACTAAGGCTAGCGCGAACGGGCCGACCAAAATCCCGTATGTTTCCCTGCGGACGTACTGTTTCTCCTTCACCTTCTCTTCCTCCCCTTTCTAGGCCAGTTCATGTAACCTGTATAGATGGCCCACATCACTCCGAACAGCACCATGAACATCTCACCCGCCGTCATTTTTGACCCTCCGTTTGCACCATCTCGACAGTTTAGGTATAACCCACAGCCCGAGTCTGCGCTTCCACGAATGGAACGGGATTGCCCAGATAAACAAAATGACAACAGGCGAAATGATGTAATAGTACAACCAGATAAAAACCCGCCCAATCAAGCTCTTTCTTAAAACAGCGTCCCGATAATCGCGTACCGGCGTCAAATAGTAGTTCAATTCGGGGTTGGAAAACCCGCTTTTCACACAACAGACGCAAAGACCGCATAGCCCCATCATAAGTGCGGATCCAATAAAGCCGAATCCCACGCCAGCGAAGGTAAGGGTGACAGGAGTTATGTAGACCCTCAATCCCGCAAGTTGTGCTGGGAGGAGAGACCCGATAGCCACGGTTGCCTCCGAGAGAACCCCCATCCATTGGAGTAAGGAGATAGAGATAAACGTGACACAGATAATCAAACAGACGACTCCGAAAACCTTCTGTCTGCGCCTTCCACGTCGATCCTTCTTCTTTGTCTTCTTCCTCATTTGTCCTTCCCCCATATCACGATCGCAACCAACATACCTGTCAGTAACGCAACAATCGCCTCATGGCTGAAGAGATTTTGTACATCATAGATCGCCCCGCCGTGGACCGCAGCGTGGTGTGCAAAGACCAGTACGATGAGCACGACCAATATCCCCACTTTTACTAATCGGCTCATAGCATAGCCCCCCTTATTCGATTCACCACGTACTCTTCGTTTTTCAATTCACTCTCCCAGATGACCAATGTTTTGAAGCCATATTTTCTGAATGTCTCTAATCGTTTTTCGTCTCTCTTCATCACTTCCGGTAAACGGTGCCAGTAGTCCCCGAAGACCTCGATTATCCGCTTCGAGCCGTTGTCGTCGATGAAATCAGGGCAGAATCGCTCGATCACTACCTTGCCATCGCCTACATAAACGAACGGAAAATTGTTATCTCTTATGATTTCGCTTAATTTTCGTTCTGACGCATTTGGTCTTAACTTAAGTCCCTTAAAAATCGCTTGAATGTGTTTCTCTCTATGTTTTTCATTCCAGCCCCGCTCATGTTTGGGGTTAAAAACTCCGATTTCCAACCTTCTGCACGTATCGATTCCCTTCAACGTTGCTTCATGTCGCTGAGATTTGCTCATCCCGAACCAGCCAACTCCTGATTCCTTTGTCTTGGTTCCTCCAAGTTTTCCTGCGCGTGTCCGGTCTTCTTTGAGTTTTTCAAGATTCGCCATTTGAACAGCAAGTCCTTTTGCTCTAACGCTTGGATCAAACAAGCCTCTTTTTGATTTTCGGAGAGTTTCGACCCCCTTCTTACTACCCCTTCTAGCAAGCATAGACTGTATTCTTGAGTCGCGGAATGAATGAAACCTGATATATCGGTTACCCCCTGTTACTATCTGTCCACAACCACATTCGCAATATTTAATCAATTTATCCTTCATACTATCCTCTCCTTCCTCTCCTTCCCCTTCATACCCGCTAGAACGAGGACTACCAAGCCGATGAAGAAGATCCCCCACGCAAACCAAGGCGACATCCACCCTTGTGCGATCATGTAAGACTGATCGTTTGCGAGGAAGGGAGCTTGGTGCTTGAAAAAGCATATGCTCGCGATCAGCGGTGCGAGGTTCCCGATGCTTGGAAGAATGAAGTAAAGCCCCCCAAAGATAACGAGAATAATGGAGCCGGCAGCCGCGATCCAGCTCATCTGCGACTGGAGCGTTGGCGAGGTATCCACAGCTTCCTTCTCGATGTCGAGTTCAACCCAGCCACTCAGCATCTCGCCTTCCCCTTCGCTGATCCCGAGGAGGTTCACGTTCATCCCCTTGATCGGGATCCCATAGCCGATTGCGGCGAGGGCGTGCCCACCCTC
>JAUXAH010000423.1 GCA_030614945.1 Phycisphaerae bacterium | reverse complement strand
ATCTTGTACCCGCCTTTGACCTTCCTCACGGGTCTTCCCCTGGCCCACCGTCTAGCCCACCGCCTCTTCTTGAATGTCCTGCCGACCACAGTTCTTGCTCCACGCGGCATCGCCTTACCCCCCTTCCTCTTTCTTGCCCGTTAGTGTCTTCGGGCCAAGTTCGTGCCGCGCTTTCTCGAGGGCCATCTTCATCGGGACTTGTTTCCGCTCGTCATCGAAAATCTCCTTAAGGTCGGCGAAAATCGGACACGGAATGTCGGTCGGCCCCGGTACGTCATGCCGAAAGTAGCGTTGCACCGCGAACAGGATGTCCGCCACCTGCATGCCGGAGTAGGCGCACTCTGAATCGGAGTGATGGCCACAATCTTCGCATTTTGACTTAAATCGTTCGGAGTATGTGTCCCCTATCTTTTCTTTCGTCCTCACCGCTTCGACCCCCTGTACTTGATCTGCTGCGCTTTCAGAAACTCGATTGCTCGCTCTATTTTGGTCTCGGGGTCGTCTGACTCGAGCAGTTCCTTTGTGCCCCCCAGCCCGAGACTCCGGAGCAGCGAATCGTAGGTGTACGTTTTTTGTGCGTCCGGCATGCCCCTCGTGGACTCCACCATTTCTCTGAACGATTTCTCGCTTTTCATTGCCTTCAGGCGCTCGATCTGGTAGCGCTGTTGAGATAGTTCCGTTCGAGTGTCGAAATCGCCAGAAATCACGTCTAGGTCGAACTGCTCCCGGCCGATGATGCCCATTCGGCTCAATCCCCAAGGCATATCCACAACCGGAACAACCGCCCAAGCCTCTGTCGTGACGCTCTTCTTTATTCCCCGCACGGCGTATGTCTGCCCCAACGGGATCTGGAACTCTATTTGTCGCTCAGATTCGGACAGCATTGGTGGTCTCCAGTTCTCCACCGTTTCCCAGCAAATCGGGTACGGTATGTTCGGTAGTAGTGTCAGCTGGGTTCTCCCCTCTGCGGTGTAGGCTTTCATGGTAGCGTAGGGATCCGCGCTAAATAGACGAAGGGCGGGCACCCTCATGCCGACCCGATTCACCATCTCCTCGTAAGACGATATCAATCTCGGTGGTGGCCTCTTTATCACGAGTCCTTTCGCGTACCCATACAACCCCCCTAATCTCGACTCCTTCGGCCCTTCGGTCACTCGGGTCTCCACGTCTCTCGGGACCTCGAATTCCTCCCGCTTTTTTACGAACAATCCTCTTAACCTTTCCATCTCAAAACACCCCCTACACGCTTCTCGCTACGAACAGGAAGGCAAATCCGAGGATCAACATGACCACGGGCGTCTGAAATTCTGGTGGTAAAACGTACTCGAAGAGTATGTCCCGCGCGGCAAGGCCAAACAAAATCCCGCCTGCGGCACCAAAGACGATCTTCAGTACAATCCTCCTCGCCTTCCTGCGCTTCGTCATCTTTTCTTCCTCCTCTTTTTTCTCACGTAGAACGTAACTTTGACCCGTTTCGAGAGCTTCACCGTCTCCCAAAAACCCGCCCAACCGAGCTCTTTCTTAAAATAGTGTTTCGATAACCACGTATCGGCGCCAAATAGTAATCCAATTCTGGGTTAGAAAACCCACTTTTGACGCAACACACGCACAGTCCACACAGGCCCATCAGAAGCGCAGACCCGATGAAAGAGAACCCAACTCCCGCCACGGTAAGTGTAGCGGGAGTGATGTAAACCTTTAATCCTTCAAGTTGCTCCGGCAAGAGAGTTCCGAGAGTCACTGTGGCTTCAGGAAAAACTCCGAATACTTGCAGTGCCACGATGATAAGTGAAACAATGCCAACTACTAAGAAGATAGCGCCAAAAACCTTCTGCCTGCGCCTTCCACGTCTATCCTTCTTCCTCATCTCGCCTTCCCCCAGATTATCAACGATATCGCCATCCCGAGCAAGAAGGTCACAATAGCTTCGTGGCTGAAAAGATTCGGGGAGTCATAGAAGGATCCTGCGTGTGTTGCCGCGTGGTGGACTACAACCGACATGATGAGGATGACTAGAATCCACACCTTTATCAGCACTCTCATTGGACCAACCTCTCCTTCCTCTTCATACCCGCGAAAATGAGGACTACCAAGCCGATGAAGAAAATCGCGTAGGCGAAGAGGGGCGACATCCACCCCTGTGCGATCATGTAAG
>JAUXAH010000518.1 GCA_030614945.1 Phycisphaerae bacterium | reverse complement strand
GATAGGCTAAATTATAGACCATATTTTTATGGTTATCTATTAACCGGGAAAACATTTGAGTATTCCCCAGGAGACAGGATTCTATTATCTTGAGATCGTCCATTTAGAAAATTCTCCGATTTTCTAGTCGTTAGTATTTAGTCGTTAGTCGTTAGTGAATAGTCGTTAGTAATAAATACAAGATGCAAAACAATACAATTGACCAATTATATTAGTTAGCTGGTTAGTATTAGTTAGCCGGTTTTCCAGTTTGCCAGTTTGCCGGTTAAGATAAAAAGATTAGTTAGCCAGTTTTCCAGTTAACCAGTTTGCCGGTTGGGATTAAGATTAAGATAAAGATTGATAAATTAAATAAAATACTTAGAGATATTGTCCAATTTGTTGGTTAATCTTTGTTGTTTTTGTATAGCTTTCCGTTTGTGATTTTAAATAGTTAATTAATCCATTAATTAATTTTGCAATTTTTTGAGCATAATCGTAATTAGTTTGAAATTTTTCTGTGTTAATATAATTTAAATCTAAACTGATATATAAATCATTTTGAACTTCAGACACTGAAGCTCGGGCTATTATTAAAAAACTTATAAACTCTTTTGTAGTTCTTCTATCAAAACCTTCAGCAATATTGGACATAACAGAAACAGCAGCTCTTCTCATCTGTGAAGTTAGGCCATACAGTTCTTCCTTAGGAAATTTTTTAGTCACTCTATATATATTATTGGTAAATTTTCTTGCTTCTTGCCAAATAATTAACTCTTCAAACGCTTTTATAGTCGACAAAATTATTTCCTTTCATCTATTCTATTTATTTAATTATACTATTTTATAATTTTCTTAACATTCCACTGGTTAACTGGGTAACTAGCACACTAATTTATTAACTGGGTAACTGGTTAACAGGGTAACTGGATAACTATGCATACGCGATACGCGTAATTAATGCTAAAGACCATATGAGTTTATCCAATCAATCCTGGCTTGAGCATTCTCGGAAATTAAACTACCATCTGACCAGGTACCATTCGGATAATTATCAATCACCTTCTGATAAGCATTAATAGCATTGGACCAGTCTTCAAACTTCTCGTAACACCAACCTATATAAAATTGGGTAGTTGCAGGAACCGAACGTCCATCAGGCCAGGTGCCTTGCGGATAGTTTTCTATGACTTTTTCCAATTCAATTATTGCCTCTACCAAATCTTCCAGCTTGATATAGCAGTATCCTATATAAAAATGGGCATCATCAGCAAACTCACTGGCAAGGTAGTTGATAATAACCTATTGAAAGGATGAGATAGCAGGACTATATAATTCTAGTTCAAAATAAGTGTGAGATATACTATATTGGGCATTATCAGCTAAATTGCTGTTGGGATAATCATCTATTACTTTTTGATATTCTATTTGAGCCTGCTCATAATTACCCATGATATAATAGCAATCACCAATATTAAATTGGGCATTATCGGCAAAAGCACTATAGGTATAAGCCGAAAGGAAATTTTCAAATTCCAGGATAGCGCTATTATAATAATAAAGGTGTTTGTAGGATAAAGCCAGGTAATATTGAGCATCATCTGCATATATAGAATCTGAATAGTCATTCAGTAATTTTTCAAACTCAATAATAGCATACACATAATCTTGATCATTATAATAAGACATTGCCTTATCAAACTGGGTCTTCCCGACAGTAGGATTCAAAATTAAGGGGTCTTGACCTTCCCCA
>JAUXAH010000003.1 GCA_030614945.1 Phycisphaerae bacterium | reverse complement strand
GTGCCGACAATCCGGTAGCTCGGGCCGGGATGAGCCCTCAGGATTTGGCAAAGGCCCAGCTCAAAGCGGACGAGCATATGCACGCCCACTGGCAGGTGGTTGACGGTGTGCTGGTTTTTGACGGCAAGGGACACAGCCTCTGCACTGGGAAGGACTACGGCGATTTCGAGCTGCTGGTCGACTGGAAAATCGAAGCCGGCGGGGACAGCGGGCTCTCTCTGCGGGGCTCGCCGCAGGTGCAGATATGGGACCCTGTGCAGCGGCCGGAAGGCTCCGGCGGGCTGTACAAGAACAAGAAAGGGCCCAGCAAACCGCTGAAATGTGCCGACAATCCGGTTGGCCAATGGAACACATTCAGGATTATTATGACCGGCGAGCGCGTAACCGTGTACCTCAATGACGTGCTGGTGGTTGATAACGTCGTGCTGGAGAACTATTGGGAGCGGGACAAGCCCATCTACCCGGTGGGCCAGATAGAGCTTCAGTCCCACAGCAGCCTGCTGTATTTCAGAAACGTATTTATCCGTGAGATTCCACCGACTTAAAGATAAAAATTAAACGAACAGGGGGGTAGTGCTCCGTTACATCCGAATCGGTGAATTGTCATTGCGAGGCCGCAAAATGTGGCCGTGGCAATCTCGTCCCGCACCAATTAGGCGTGAGCCCCATAAGACCAACGGCTAACTTACGGCGTGAGCCTAAGCTCAATTGGTGCGGGACTATCGGACGCAGAGAAAGTGCCGTTTTTCTCCCGTGAACTGATTTGATTGGGTCGGAATTATTATTTATATTTTATTTGACGGTTTTCAGGGAGCTCTTTGTGCTTCGTTTTGTATGCTCCATCGCCAACGAATTATAAACCGCGGATTACACGGAGAAAATGAAAATAAAAAACCTCAAATCCGTGAAATCTGTGAAATCCGTGGTTAAAACAAAAACAATTTTGAGGATACTATTGCAATTATGACACGGCTTTTTGGATTCGGACTTAAACAGAATCAGCCCGGCGAAAACGACATTAGCAATTACCCGGATAACGAGTGTACGGAGGAAATCAAGGGCCTGTCGAACCTGTATTGTCCACAAGAGGACAGTCCCGCTCATATCCGTGACATCGCTGATGTTCTTTCCGAAATGGGAAAAATTACCGCCGACCAGCTCTCCGGGATAAGACGGAAGCAGGGAAAAAAACCGGCCTGCGACATCGCTCAGATAATCAAGGAATTGAAATTAGCTGATGAAACAGAGATTTCAATGGCCGCAGCGACCTTATATGGGTTCGAGTTTCGCCGGGTCAAGCCGAAACAGGTTGACAGGGAGGCATTTGATAAACTTGAGCTTGACTACATAAAGAGCAACCGCATTATGCCCATAGCTTTCCGTAAGGAGTCCCAAGGACTACAGGGCGAAACCCTGGTTGTGGCAACGAGCCGACCCTCCGACCTCTTTGTCGTCGAAGATGTTAAAAGGCAAACTCGGATGAACGTCGAGGTGGTCGTATGCCTCGACGAAGATATAAGCAAAGCCTGCGAACTCTTCGATGAAGAAAAGGTTGATTACCAGCTTGACGATATCATCAGTGATATGACGGATGTGGAGGTCGTTCAGGAGCAGAAGAGGGATTTTGAAGACCTCGAAAAAATGGCGGGCCAATCGCCTGTTATTAAATTCGTTAATTATCTGATTAGCAATGCAATACGCGAAGGGGCCAGTGATATTCATATTGAGCCGAAAGATGAATTTACGAAAATAAGGTACCGCATAGACGGGGTGCTTTTTGAAACAAAGCAGTCGCCGTTAAAGATGCATCCTGCTGTGGTTTCACGCATTAAAATTATGTCCAATCTTGATATTTCCGAACGTCGACTGCCGCAGGACGGCAAAGTTAAGGTTTCCGTGGGCGGCAGAGGAATTGATTTACGGATTTCGACACTGCCGACAAATCGCGGAGAAAAAGTTGTTATCCGTGTGCTGGACAGTAAATCGATTATGCGGGACATGAAACAGTTAGGTATGGAGCCTAAGGTAATGCGTGCCTTTCATGAGCAAATAGCGCTGCCTCACGGGATTTTGCTTGTTACAGGCCCCACCGGTTCCGGTAAAAGCACTACGCTGTACTCGGCACTGTGCCAGATGGACGGTGATAAATTGAACATATCGACAGTTGAAGACCCGGTGGAGTATGAGCTTGATTTTTGCAATCAGGTGCAGGCGAACGAAAAGATTGGGCTCGACTTTGCTACGGCACTGAGGAGTTTTCTGCGTCAGGACCCCGATATCATAATGATAGGTGAGGTTCGGGATAATCAGACGGCTCGTATAGCAGTGCAAGCCGCTTTGACGGGGCATCTGGTACTTTCAACACTGCACACAAATGATGCGGCCAGCAGTATCACGAGATTGGTCAATATCGGCATTGATGCGTACTTGATAGCGGCATCATTGAATGCAGTGCTTGCTCAGCGATTGGTCAGAAAGATTTGTCCGAAGTGCAAAAAGATTTACAAGGTCCCCAAAAGCATGCGCGAATATGTGAAAAAAACGGGGGTCAAGCCGGAACAGCTTTTTCATGGTAGCGGTTGTGACTACTGCAGGAACACGGGCTATACAGGCAGAGTGGGTATTTATGAGCTGTTGGTTATTGACGACAGATACAGAGATATGATTAACAAAGACGCTTCGGTTAGTAACATGCGCCGCGTGTTTCGTGAAAGCGGACAGCCAAATTTGTTTGATGATGGGATTAAAAAAGTAAAGGGGGGCTTAACGACAATAGAGGAAGTGCTGCGAGTGACCGAAATATGCGGCCAAAACGAAGATGAAGTTATTGTTGAAGACATCAATCCCGGCTGATGCTGAAAATGTTAGAAAAAATAAGCAGGGAAATCAGGCCGCCTGATAACCTGGTACCCTGATAATCTGGTAACCTGGTACACCCACAGCTAACGCAGTGGGAATTCTTGATAATGAGAGCTTGTTCTATGCGTAAGAAACTTGCTATTCTCGGTTTAGTATTATTGCTTGCCGGCACGGCTACGTTTGGCTGGGTCCTTACCAAACAAAGAAAAGAACGCCGGCTTGCTGCTTCCTATAAGTTGAAGTATGCCTCAGAGGCGGACGAGTATCTCAAGCAATATAATGAATGGTCGCAATTGGCCCCGGAAGAGCGAGCACGGTTACCCTGGGGACTGGACAAATTCAGGGAAGCCAAGACGGAAATCCAGTTACGTCGGGAACAGCAGAAGAGACTCAAAGCCGACCTGGCTAAATTAGCTGCCAGTGAAACGGATGTTTATCCCTTTGCCGATGTTCTTTACGGGGAGAACTGGCAGGAAGAATTAAGCAAATATAAGACGCAAAACAAGCTGAGAGAGCTCGCCCTTACCGCCTCCACCACCTGTATGCTGGCAGGGGCCACGATTTCTGCCGGTTGCCTGTTATCCTGGACAGCCGTGCTTGTGGCACTGGGCCTGGGACACTTAAAAGAATTCTCTACCAATGTTTTCAGATGGTGTAAAGAAGCCAAAAATATGCTTCTGCTCGGAGCCGATGCAAAAAAAGATGGAAAAACTTCGAAAGCCCTTATAAATTCGGGCTGGCAGAATTTTAATAAAAATTGTGCAGACCGGCGCGGGCCCCGACCCCTGCTGCAGGGGCGGGGCGGGCCGGCTCCGGCACAAATCGAAGCAGGATGCGAAGATTCCCGACGTTTGCCAGAACAGGGATGTTCTGGCTCGGAAACAGCTTCTTCTATAAGAAGCGAACCTTGCTCAGATGATTCACCCAGCCCCTCCAAGGGGCTGGATTCACCTGAGAATGCTCAGAAAATTGCCGTGCTGCTTTCCGATGAAAAATCCATCGAACTTGAGGAGGCCCCAAACGCGGAAAAGTGTGTTTGTCCGCCACTGGCGGACTGCAATACGTCGCAAAATGGGAACCCGCTTCAAAACGTCCGGGAGACTGCCTTGTTGGACTCTCCTCCGCAAGGAGTCCCAAGGACTGAAAATTCTCTAAAGTCCGTCGATGTCCGCCACGACGGATTTGCCCCGGCTTTAGACGGGGATGACGCACTCGAAGATTCCCTCGCAACCCAAACCGAAGATTTCGAAAAACAGGTTCAGGAAATTAAGCAGATGGCTCAAAAGGTTCAGCAGGCCGCTGTTGAGCATTCGGGGCCGCTCAATAATACACTCTTAGAGCTTACACAAGAGGTGGCGGCCATTCGTGAATATGCCTCTAATCAACAGGACAGGGTGAAAAAGCTTCAGGAGGGGTATGACTGGAACATAATCAGGACCTTTTGCCTGCGGGTTATCCGCTGCATTGACAATCTTGAAAACCGTATTAGCCGGCTGTCCGAACAGGATGTTAAGACGCCAAACCTCGAGGAAATAAAGGATGAGCTGGTCTTTGCTCTCGAATCCAGCGGAGTCGAACGATTTGAGCCGGAAATCAACAGTGATTATCGAGGGCAGGAAAAGACCGCAGAGGCCGTTAAAGAGAAGGAACACTGCGACGACCCGAATCTCACAGGAAAAATCGCAAAGGTCATCAGGCCGGGTTATCAATACTTTATCGACGAGGAAAATGTCAAGGTAGTTCGTACAGCTCAGGTGAAGCTATTCGAATTAGTGAATTAGTTAATTGGTTAATTAATGAATCCGTGAAATCCGCGTAATCCGTGGTTAAAAAGATGGACCTGAAATAAAGGGCGTAAAATGGCTAACATAGTAGGTATAGATCTTGGAACAACTTTCTCGGCATTAGCGATTCTCAATGCTATCGGCAAGCCGGAGATAGTCCCGAACGCTGATGGTGAAAGACTGACACCCTCCGCGATTTTCTTCGACGAAGAGAACTCTGATATAATCCGGGTGGGCGTAGAGGCAGTCAATTCACGGCATCTAAATGCTGAAAGGTCCGTTCGCTGGATAAAGCGGCATATGGGAGATGCGAATTACCGCAAGAACGTTGACGGGAAAGACTGGACGCCCGTGGAATTATCGGCTCTTATCCTGAAAAAGCTCAAACAGGAGTGCTCGGCCGAGCACGGTGAAATCAGTGATGTTGTTATTTCTGTTCCTGCTCACTTTGACGAAGCTCGTAGAAAAGCGACCATGGACGCAGGGACTATGGCAGGACTGAACGTGATTGGAATCGTCAATGAGCCCGTGGCCGCCGCCTTGTATTATGCTACTACACGCGAGGTTTCTGGAAAGGTCCTGGTATATGACCTTGGCGGAGGAACCTTCGACGTAACCATAATGGATGTCAAGGGACATCAAATGGACATTGTTTGTTCACAGGGGGACCATGCGCTCGGCGGCATCGACTTCGACAGGGAAATATTGAAGATGTTGGAACAGAGCTACAAGGAAAAAATCGGTGCTGAGCTGATTACTTCGGATGAGGACAGGGCAAAGTATGAAGATGAAGCCGAGGATGTTAAAAAGACACTGTCGAGGCGCAAAACTGCAAAAAAGATGCTCTACGGCTCTGCGGGCAACTTAAAGGTGGAAATTACACGGGAAATGTTCGAACAAGCCATTTCTTCGTTGATAGCTCGTACAGATATCCTGGTGGAAGTGGCCCTTGAGGAGGCAGGTATTGAACCTTCCGGAATCGATAAGGTACTATTGGTAGGCGGCAGCACTCGAATCCCATTAGTCCAGCAGCGCCTTGAAAAAAAGTTCGGATTTGCGCCTGAAACAGCAGTTAATGTAGACGAATGCGTTGCACTCGGCGCCGCTTTACATGCCGGATTGGCAATGCTCAGAGAAAAACCCGATGTGGTACCGGCAGGAGTTTCCAGTGGACTCAATGATATTAACCTTACGGACGTTTGTAATCATAGTTATGGTACTATTTGCGCTCCTGTTGATAAGGAAACCGGCCGGCGTGTAGTTCAGAATCGCATCATCCTGAAGAAAAACACACCGCTGCCTTGCGAAGCTTCACAAATGTTCTATACAATGTCTAAGGGACAAACAGAGGTCGAAGTAACCATAACCCAGGGGGAAGATACCGCTGTTGAGTACGTAAACAAGATTGCAACGCATAAATTTGAGCTTCCTGCGGATAGGCCGGCACAATGTCCCATCAAGGTTACTTACAGCTATGATGTAAACCAGAGAATGCACTGCAGTTTCCAGGACCTCGAGTCGGGCAGAGTGCTTGAAGTCGATTTTTCTCTGGACAAAAATGGCAAAATGTCACAAGGCGACATAAGACAAAAGACCGAAAAATTAGACCACCTGAAGGTCGAATAACGATATCGGCAGGCACACAAATGGGCAAACTTCTGATTCCAGCTTTGACTGAGATTCTCAAACCCATAGTAACTTCCTTTTTTCGTTTGGTGGGGGGCTCTCCTATGGAGTCCTTACGGACAAAATCCCCTGCTTTGTGGAAAGTAAGCTCTAACCAGAGTACCGAGCCTTATGCAGAGCCGGACCCCAATGTTCTTAATTGCCGTGTTCAGCTGACAGGACAAGAAGATGCTTTTACCGTCGAAATTTGCGGCTCAATTCATGCCACCAGCGACATGCACTATGCGATTGTGCAAATTTCCATCACAGACATAACAGACGGAATCCCCCACGCCCAACCCGTGCACAGTCGCGTCGAACAGTGGCAAATACAGAATTCGCCTGTCTTTATCTACAATGCCGACCTTGGCAAGCTCCCCTCACACGTTACCACTCTGTCAGACTGGATTTCTGTCGCCCGGTTGAACATCGACTGGATGATATTCCCTCGCAAAGGAGAAAGAAAGCTGCAGTTCAGCACGTTGATACTGTCCCGCTGGAACGGGCAGGAGCTTGCCTGTGCTACATCCACTTTTACTTACGAAAATCCCGCGTTTGGCTATATCGATTTACAGGAAAATAGCCGGCGCACAAAAACCCTGACAGTAGCGCTGGCTTTTGCTGTCAGTGCCGCAGATAACAAACTGTTTAATTGCGAGGTCGAGCTTATAAAAAACTGGGCGAGAAGGAACATTGGTGTTTCCGGAAAGGCACCGGGCAAGAGACATCCGGCTGAATCGCTGAAGTTGGCTCAAGAGTCTAACAGAACTAAACACGAACTTGATAAAGCGTTGGACGAGGCCGTTGGCTTTTTCCGCGACGGCAATCAGCTCGACACTTATAAAATTTGTAAAGAAATCGTTGAAATTGCGCCCCTTGCAGACCGCTATGACATTTTGGACCTTTGTTTGCGCGTAGCACAAGCCGATGGCGTCGCCGCTGTCGAAGAACTGGCTCTCCTGAAGAACCTGGCCAGCTGGCTCGAAGTTGACACAAACAGGTTCCGCGAAATGATGGGAAAAATCCTGCCGGCCGGTATGCATGAGGTAAAAGATGTGGAAGTTATCCTCGGCGTCACTTCCGATATGAGCAAAGACAAGACTCGAAAGCATCTGAATAAAGAGTATAGCAAATGGAATGCGAGAGTGACCAACACCGATTCTGAAATTCAAGCCCAGGCCGATGATATGCTCAAGTTCATTGCAGAGACAAGAAGTGAATACATAGGTTAAGTCTTAAAAACAAGCTCGTCCTCTAAAACCTCAATTCCCCGCTTGATTTCAATCTTAACAGAAGTCCCGCTGTTACCGCTTGACAACAAAAACGGAGAGGGCGGGATTCGAACCCGCTCTCTCTGTTACATTTTAGAAAATAAGGGTTTAGAACACAAGCCTTTTTTCTATAATGAATTAAGTGATATGATACGTTACTGTTCGCATACGATTTCACAACGATTCGTGACCCGAAAAATAGGACAGTTGTAGGACAGTAGAATATAAAGGTGGTAACGGATTGAGTTTTAGCACAAGTCGTAGGAATGGCAACTTGGCTTGACTATGCTGATATGTTCAGAAGCAAATCGTATAAAACCCACATGTAAAGACCAACGGATTATATATCCTATTTTTATGTAAAAATTTTTTAAAATCTTTGTTTTTGAGCGATAAATTAAGGTTTGATCTTTTCATAATTCATCAAATTTGACAGCATTGGCAATACTGTTCGGCACTTTGTTTGCTACTTGCAGGATTGAGGCACACACAGGTTCAATCAACATCACCAATGTAGTTTTGGCTAAGGTCTCTATCAGGCAGATGGCATTTTATGCGCAGCACAAACCCACACCACAGTCAGGGTGCAGACCAGCCTTTTCGGTTACTCAATGGTTTGTTTCTTCAAACGCTCAATATGAGCAACTAATTCTTCTTCATCGGCCCAGCCTATCAAGTACCAGCAGAACATCTCATACGTTCTCAATGTCGGTCTGCGGCCTGTGTACAACGCTATTATCAGGCAGGCTATAATGGCGGCATAGGTTTGAAGCTCAATGCCGTTATCGCAATAGCTCAGAAGATGGCGACAGCCCAGCACATGCTTGAAGAACCTGAAAAATATCTCCACCTGCCAGCGGCACTTGTAAATTAAGGCTATCACATCAGCATCAAGGTCCAGTCTATCCGTACAAATCAGCATGGTATCGGGCGGCCTTCTGCCATGATAGGGCAAGGTGTAACTGCTATATTGGGTTTGTTCGGTGGTCTTTAACTTGATTACCCGCACCGGCTGTTTCAAGTTATCTCGTACAGATTCACAACCCAGCCGAACTATCATATCCCAGCGGATACCCGCTTGCAGACTATCGCTATTGAGCTGTCTTTGTTCTATAATCTTGAAAACGGAATCATCGTTTATACGGCAGGCAAAGTTACTTTTAGCGTCGATTATCCTCTGAAGAAGTTCATACCTGGCATAGCCTCTATCCAGTACGTAAAATCTGCCAGGGGTAAGGTTTTGTGCTAAAACAGCCTTTTCGTTGGCTTTGCCATCGGTCAGTTGACAGTTAACCGGTGCCGCTTTAAGCCAAGCTAACCGCCCCAAGCCGAATAACCGCCGACACTCCCCTGCAGCGGAAAAGACGTCCTTCTTACCAGTAAGAGATGATTATAAAACCACGGTTGGGTGGACGATTTTAGAACTGCTGTATCCGTCTATCCTGTTACCCTTGATTTACAAATAACACCGTAAGTCTTTTGTTATCTTAGACTTCAGAGGGCAATTATAGTGTGGACAACTGCTGGTGTCAAGTCCAACAGACTATTCATCACCGTCATCAGGCTTATCACCGGATGCTTTTGCCTGCCAATCGTACCAGCACTTTTTAGGCTCTTCGTTTGTCCCTTTGGGCCAATGACGATATTTCTCGCATGATTCACACTTTTGTTTATCAATGAGCTTATGGTTTTCAGGACAAAAGCGAGGTTGACTATTTCTGCGGGAGATTAAGCTACCAGCTCGTTTGACGGTTAGCCTTTTAAACAAATATCTTGATCGCCGTCTCAAGCCAGTTTTACCTCCTCTGCGTTTTGGTTTTGACATGGGTTGTTTGAATATGTGTTTATCTGAATCTTGTGAATCAAACGATGGCGGGTTTTGAATCGTTTCATCAAGCTCATTCATTGTTTCAAAAGATTCCTGCTCTTCTGATAAAGATGCTGTCTCCAATCCATCATCTTGAGCATTTAGCTCATTTCCATCGTTGATTATTGTAGGTTCAGGTAATAAAGGCGGAGTGTTTTCAATACTTGCTTCGACCTGGTCCAACTGTTTAGCCAATCCATCCATAAGGCCGTCATCCCCTACAAGCGGATCTACAAAACCGGGTGGGTTTTCAATACTCTGCTCAAGAGCGTCAAGTAGTGGGTCTTCCAAGGGGTTTTGCTTATCTAAAGGAATTTGGTTTTCTGAGGGATTTAATGGATTTTCCATGGTTTAGGTTCCTTTCTGACGGTTTTATTTTAACTATCTGGGAATAACTTCTGAGTGCATTCAGCCAGCAAAGCAGACCAGTCAAATTTGTTAGTTAGGCATTCGCTGGCATCTAATACCGTAACTGACTTTTGCAAAACCTGGTCCGACTCTTCGGCGTTCTTCCTCAAAGCCTTTCGGAGCAATTTTTTGGTTTGTTTGTCAGGTGTAACGGCTATTACGTGGTCAACGCCGGGAACTTCAGCCTCGGTCAAGATATTCTTCGCATCATAATCGAAATTGTTACAGCATATCTCGACGATTATTCGTCCACCATCACGTTCCATTACGAGTAAATCCGGTTGTAAGCCCTGTTCATGGGCAATTGAACTGTTTCGCTGGAGTCGCAACTTTGAGTTAGTTATACCAATGTTTCTTTCAATCTGGCAAAGAAGGTATTCGTGAACAATGCCAGACTTGAATTTCTTGACACGAATATCTCGTTTCTGTGCCCATTCGGTTCCCTTATCTGTAGGCTGGAAAAATTTTATTTTCCCACCGATAGTCTGCTCGACCTTACTTATAAGCCCGCGGGCATCTAACTCAGCCCTTGCTCTGAATTCTCTGGCACGATCTATCCTGAGAATCTCACAACGCTGGTCGATTGTATCAGATGGTTCTTTGCAGATTCTCATCATTACCAGCAAAGCATCACCTGTAAGGTCATCTGGTGCAAGCATCTTGGTCTTGGAACCAGCTATTTCATGTACAATCCATTGACTCTTCGAAAGATACTCTTCGGCCTGGCGACGTAATTCTGATTCCTGTGGCTTTGCAGGCAAGTTTATTTCCGGAATCTCAATTGCAAAAGGTGTGGGATGCAATGTGTAGTGGACAACTGCTTTACGTGGTTCCATGGTAGAAATGGCTTCAGCCTGTTTGCGATCAAGTCCCATAGAGTTTTGTATCGACCAGATACATCTTGCATTGGCCAGACGCATTACAATACGACAGGCCAGGTTACCTAAGATTGCCGGTGGAAGTTCACTTGGCACCTGGTCACAGAGTATAAGCCCAATGCCTCGTTTTCGGGCTGTGCGGAACATCCTGCAGAGAATATTTTCGCCAATATCCTGACGGGCCTTTTCGCTGGAGAGCATGTGGGCTTCTTCTATAATCACTAAATGGGGTTTATCATTGGAGACACCTTCCCTGAATCTGGCCAGCCACAAAAGCAAGAAGCTTACTAGGAACTGCAACGGTATACCTGTTAGTCTGTGCAGCCGAAAAATAGTTGACCGCTGGGCCAAGTTTTCCAGCATATTGCTTTGGCTGACCGCTGCTGTTTCATCGAAGGTGTCACCCATAGTAACAATTCTATTTAATAGACTCTCCAGGAAGCCTGCGCTTCGCATCTTTGGCCCGAATTTTAATCCCTGGAAGTAGTTAATAACTTCAACCAGAGAAGGCCAATCCGTTTGGCCGTTTGTAATACCTTTGCGTTCAAACATCTTAGTCAAGCCGGCACGAAAGAGATTAAGGCTTCCATCTCGCAGAAAAGTTGCACCTCGCAGCAATAAACCAAGTTCATCCATCCAGCTGGCTGGTTTGATCCAGTCTCCCGGGGGTTGGAAGAAATTGAACTTTAACTGCTCAGGCTCAAGTGCAACTAACTGCTCATCTGGAAATAAAGGCATTAATCGTGAATATTCATCCTCGATATCAAATATCCAGACTGTTAAGCCTGCCTTGATAGCCTGCTGAGCCAGGTGCATGGTAAGGTAACTTTTACCCGTTCCATTATGGCCAAAGGTACCTATGTGCTGGTTGATAATCTCTATGGGTAAAGAGAGCTGCGGACCGGGTGCAGTACCTTGTATGACCTGACCTACCTGTAATTGTCCCTGTGGCAGCTGGCGTACCGGCCGGAATACAGACATATCATCAGGATTGAAACCGGCCCGAACACACCGGCGTTTCAAGAGACTGCGAACGGTATCGGCATTTTTAGGGTCACGAATATAACATTTCAAGAGCCGCTGTATAGCAGGATCTTCGCGCCCCAGGTATTTTGCCATAAGTTCAATGTCTTCCGGAAGATTGTCCATTTTTACCATCCCTTTCAATTCGTCGAAATATTGCCGGGCCATATCGACCTGCTGCAATTGCTACAATCACCGCTGATGCCAACGGCAGGCCGGCAACATGATAATTAAGTTTAGACAGAATAAACGCCGCCCAGAAATAACCAAAGACTGCTCCACCGAATACTGAAAGCAGAAAAGCCCAGTGCCTGGCAACCAGTGGCCGAAGCGGACCAAGCAAGCTAACAATAACAATTATTGCCAATATCCATTTCATTTCAGTCAAGCCTCCAGAACATTCGCCAGTATTTGATCCATCTGTGACGCTGGCAGTAAGCTTTCTCATGGTAAATGGAACTATGGACACGACATACTACGGCACCGCACTTGGTACATCGCGACATACAGCCTTCAGTAGAGCACAGCACCTCGCCTCCAATTTCACAGATACCTGCCACACGAACCTTGTCGTCGACAGTGTGTCCAAAAGAACACGTGCTTGTTTGAACCACGTCAACAATACGAATACCTTCCTTCTCATCTTCAAACTGCAGGTGTTCCTTATGGAATGGGGCGCCATCTTTTTCAAGTTTGCCTCCGAGGACCCTTAATATGGTATGTCGCGAGCCTCCGCCTTTACGGCGGAACTCACTACGCAATCTGTCAATATTTGCTCTTTTTGCCATAAGTCAAACTCCTTTCCAGATTGAATAGAGGGACTCTGGGACAGAAATCTTGCAAAGAAATGCACCAATAAATTTTTTTTGAGCTAAATTTTCATTACGTCGGCGCAAGCTTTATAAGGTTTTGCTGCCCATACTTTATTGTATGTATGCAGAAGGCCAAGATGTTGAGGTCGGCACCTATCCAGACCTCTGGCAAAAGGATCGTTACCGGGTGGAATTAGCTGCAGGGCTATCTTGCGAGCCAGCAGATTTAGATAAGGCCCTGGAACGGCTCGGCTATGAGATTGTTGATGCCGACCAGTGGGGTCGGTCATATCGGCATAATCAAGACCCCAACAAAACCATCGAGCTTGATGAACTGGAAGACCCGGCGGCTCTTGTCAGGCTGATCCTGCGATATGGCGATTTGGATGAGGCAGATATTGGCCCGGCAGAGGACCAATTAGCTTCACTATATGACAGAATATGCCAGATGTGTAACAACAGATACGATAACGATTGCTATGAACCCTTGTATTGCTCATCGGGTCTTGATGCCGACCAATATAGATGCCGACCAATATAATAGTTTGGAAAATGAGAAATTGACTTATGAGCATATTTAATGCATACTTTTGGCAACTTCTTTGATGCGATTTTGCAGGGTTTTTGAAAATTTTTTTATTTTCAGGCAAGAAAAGTCCCGGATGGTTACTCTACTCTGGTTAGGGATGACAAAAACATTCGGAGCTGTTTTATGCCAGTTACTTTATTAGTTGAAAATAAACTCGATCAGCAACAAGAAAAGTCAGAAAGTGTTCTGTTTGAACTACAAGAACAGGAAAAGACTTACGTGGGGAAAGATTATATGGCCGAAACAGCCAATTTTTGCCAAAATTCGGTGGATTCTGATGGTTGCCATCTGTCACTGATTCAGGCGTGTCAGGAAGGTTCCATAGACAAACACTGCATCTTCGAAGGTTTTAAGACAAATTGCCGGCAGTGCCGGGATGTCTTGCAGCAAGGCCCTTACAACAAAAACTCACAGGTTAACAACGCCGAACTCCAACAGGCCTGCAAAGAAGTGGTTCTTTTGGGTTATCCATTGAGAATTAAAGTGATACCCGAGATTTTCTATGAGTCCTATTACAAATTAGTGCGGTCTGTAATTTACTGGTATGGCATTAAAGATAATGACGACCCTTCAGCAGATGATGTATTTCAGAATGTTTTTAGAAACCTGCACAAGCAATTTCTACGTGGAGCTTCCGTAAAAGGTTCACTGACAACATACATAACGACAGTTACGCTCAATGAATGTTATAGAGCTATACGTTCTGCACATAAACAGGTCAATTTAGAAAATGAAGATGAGATAAAGGACGTAAAACATTCTTCGGCTACTGTTATACCATTCGAGGCAGTTGATCTCTGGGAATACTTTGATCGACAACTGCTCAGATCAGAATGGAATGAACTTAAAAACAGGATTATCCTGGCCCAGCAGTGCATCGAAGGCTGCAGCAGTGGTAAGAGACCTTCGGCTAAGCAACTTCGAGCAGATTGGCAACTGTTGTCGCAGGTACCCAAGAATGACATTGTTGCCCTGCATGGCCGGGTTGTGATTGAGATTAAAAAATCTCCGGCAAAAGATGTGGTGCCTTTAACTGCGGATATGATCAACTCAGGTGTGGCCGAACCGTACCAGGTAGCTATAATTTTTGGGGCTGCAACCCGGATGGACATGGTGCAAACATCTAAGCTGGTTGATCAGTTATCTAATCTCTCTGAGACGGCTGTTCATACGCGAATTTGCCGTATCTATACGGTCTTGCAACCGCCGGGAATGGAGGATGGCAAATGAGAAAAGTTTGTGGAATCTATTACGCTAACAAAGGGAGTATATAAATGAACTCACAAAAGTGTATATCCGATGCAGATATTGGTCGTCTTTTAGAAGATGACCTTGCACTGCAGGAAAAACAGGCATTTGAGCAGCATATTGAAGTCTGCCCACAATGCAAAACTCGCTGGCAACAGGCCTCTGCCGGAGCCGGGCATTTAGATGCTCTCTTTGCCAAGGCAGCAGGTGCTTATGAAAAGCAAAGTGATGACATGTGGTCAGAATACGCCGCCAGCCAGATTCTTAGTTTGCTTGCCATGGTTCCTGACCAGGTTAATGAGCTTGTTGAGCTGTTGAATATTAAGACAGTCAAGTCTGAACGATCAGCAACCATCATCGACCTGTTGATATTTAAACCTGTTGAAAGTCAGGCTAAGCGTCTTGCCGCAGCTACTGGTGAAGGATTTTCAGTGCAAACTTTTAAACAGGATGAGCCTCCATTTGAATTTGAGCTTGCACAATTTGGCGAGCAGTTGCGGATAACAGCTCGTTCAGCACAAGAGGATTCCCCTTATGAGAACTGTTTAGCCAGGCTAAAACTTTTAGAACAGGATAATTGTCGGTGGTCTCAAATTATTCTAATTGAAAAAGGCGAAGGTAAATGTGTACTTGAGCCGCAAGTGACTCGCGGATTAAGACCTAAAGAGAAACACCTGGCATTGAAACTAGAACCAATAGTAACTTCAGAACAGCTTGCTGCAGCCGGCAGCCAGGCTTACAGACCTATCTTAAGCAAGCTTCTAAAACATGAGGATCCAAAGATACGATGTGCTGCTGTCAAGGTAGCTGCCCGTATTTATGGACTTGAGGCCAATTCATTAATTGAACCACTGGCCAATGATGAAAATCAGATGGTTCGCCAAGCAGTAGAAGAAGTTCTAAACCAGTTTCCAGGATCACAGGATTAAAAAGAAAGTGCGTATTGGAGAATATGTGGTTTGACTGACAAGCTCAAAGAACTTTCTGGACTTATTGACGAGCAAAGGCCGCATGAGGCCTTTGTGTTGTTCCTGGAACAGGTCGAAAATAAATCTTGGATGGAACTATCAACGTCCGAACTGGCTATGCTGGATTTGCTGTGTCAGCGTGTTTTGCCTCAGTTGCGAGAACATCATACACTTTGGATGGTCAATCATCCGGATCAACTACGCCGAATGCTCAAGCTGCTTACCGAGGCATTGGCAGTTAACTACCATCCTGCCGCCACGATTGACCATATCGTATGGTTCCGTTGTTTGCTGGCTATAGTAGCAGCTATGAGTGGTCAACTTGAGCATGTTCACGAAGAACTTTGTCTCGTTCAGGAAACCGATTCTATCCCGAAACCAAACGGCGAATGTCGCAAACAAATCCAGGGTATTAAACTAAGGGAAAAGTCAGTTGTGGATTTTCTGGGGCCGTTCTTTCAAAGCTACCTGGATTTTCTTAGACGAGCCGGTAAGTATGAGTTTTCCAACCAGCTTGAAAACCGTATAACAAAGTTGCTGGAGTATATAGCCAGTGATGAAAAACGACCCGGGGTTGTGCAGGCTATGTTCTATGACAATATCCGTGGTAAAGGCTGTTTGCGATTTATTCATGTCTCGACAGAATACCAACCAAATAAAGATGATATATTAGCCGAAGAAATTATCATATATGCTGGCAGGGGAAAGGATGCTATCGATGTGACTATGCAGGACGCAGCAACCTGTGCATGGCAAACGGTTGATGCTTATCTAAAGCGAACCGGATACCCGGATGGTTTAGCTGAGCGATTAGTTCGTTGGGAGGTCGCAACCGCACAGGGTGATACCGTGGAGCTTGAGCAGCAATTTCAGGGTGGTTCGCTAGCTCTGCCCCTCGCCGTTGCGATTGTTTCACAATACCTGGCAAAGCCTGTCCCCAATGATATGGCATTTACCGGAGCTTTCACTGAAGCATCAGCTGCTAATGGGAATATCCTTCCGGTAGATGGCGTGCCGGAAAAAGTCAAGCACGCAGCTTTATCAGGTTGTCAGCGTATCTACATTCCCACTGCCAACGCAACGGAACTAAACAAGGAAAATGATTTGAAGGTAGTTCCTGTAGAAACTTTTGATAAAGTCTGCGAGGAGCTTTTCCCACCGGAAGGCAGTGGCAGATTACAAGATACTATCAAAGACACGTGGGCCAATTTACTCCGAATTATCAATCCTACCGGTTGATCTTATGAACAAACCTTGGTCAAACCCGTTCACGAACGACACCGAACTCATGTAATTATCTGCAGCATCTTGACAGCCAGCCTTGTATTTCTGGAGGGTTGGAGAATCTACAAGGCTTCTGTACCAGAGTATTTATCCCCTGAAGCTTGGGCCAAAATCATCATCTCCACCGTAATCGTACTTGGTGGCATGTGTATTAGTTTAGCTTTACCCGCTGCCTGTCTTCGTCATCGCAAGTCCTGGTCCTGGTATGCTGGTGTAACTGTCTTGGCTATCGTCTTTGCTGTGGCCGCCATTTTGTTTGGATGGATGTCCTTGAGCTTGCCTCTCGGCGGCAGTATCTACAAGGCCCCGCCTGTTGCCGGCATGGTGAAGGACATGTTTGTAATATGGATATTTGCATGGGCCATAGCCGTAAACACATTTACTGCGGTAGCTGCCTTGGAAAGTCTGATCACCAAACGACAATTTGTTACAGCCCGAATTTGTCTGGACTGGAATTCACGCCCGACAGGATTCGAACCTGCGACCTTCGGTTTAGGAATTCTGAGGTCTCCGCGCAACTCCTTGTTTCTGGCATAGTTACAACGCATTTTCTGGGTCAAAATGAGGTTTACAAGTGAATAACAAGTCATTGAAAAGTTGCTAACAAGCTGTCATCACGTGACGACTGACCCACTTACTGACCCACTTTTTAGCCTCCGCCCTGTTAAGCAGGCTTAACTCCAGTGACCCACGCACTCATAACATAGAGGTCAGCATTCTCTTCAGTTCTGCTCGTTTTTGCTATATAACTCAAACTGACCGGTTTTGAGTCATATGTGGTTGTAAGTATTGTTACGATAAGAGGATAACAATATTTGTCATTCCCGCGAAACTTGTCCGCCTTCGGAGGAGCGGGAATCTATCGCCCAGATACGTTGTTGGATCCCTGCTTTCGCAGGGATGACAATACGAATCGGTCAGTTTGAGTATATAAGCTTTAACTCTATCTCCTCATAGCTTGCTGATTTGATAATCATCCAAGGATATAGCTGACACCCAGAACGAATCGCGTACATCACAAAAGAAGGTTTCGGGAACACAAGGGGCTGTCTATCTTCAGCCAAATTGACAATTATTGCTTACTTTTTAGCATCTGTAATAAAAGGAAGGTGATAGCAACTAACAAACAGGTGTTTGTAAAATTCAAAAAAGCGTGTGCTTCTAAGTCTGCTAACCCTATCGCAACTGGAGTCACTGTGAACCTCGATATTATACCTACAATTAAACTTATCGCACCAATAACCAGGGCTATATAAGCTATTGTCTTCATTGTCTTCATTCCTTTCTTTAAGATTTTCCAATTCTCTACCTTTTAAGGTACCTCTTACATCCAAAAAAGTAAATATTTTTTTATACCCCCTATTTTTCATCAGGGGTACTTCCCCTTTTACGCCACCTCTTACCAACGACCATCAAAATAGCAATCCCCGCAAAAATAATGGAGGCTTGGAAAATTGATAAAACTCCAACGATGGCCTTTTCATTACTTACCATAATCGCACTGATGCCAAAAGAAATGCCAACAAAATAAATAAAAAGCACAGCTTCCACGGGATGGAGCCCTAAATCGATGAGACGGTGGTGAAAATGGTCTTTTCCTGTATACTTAAGCCACTCGATAATTGTGCTAACCTTCTCTTCCTTAATTCTCATCATCGTAGTAAATACCATATCGAAAATGGGAACCCCTAAAATTAAAATAGGCACGGTCAATTTTACTACATTATCTTCTGCCCAACTACCTATCATGGCTATGCCCGCAAGGGTAAATCCGATAAATGTGCTGCCAGCACTTCCTAAAAATATTTTTGTCTTTTTGAAATTATGTGGCAAAAACCCTAAGCAACTCGCCGCTAAGGCGATATTTGCTAAAGCTAACCTGAGTTGATTAGTCTGATAGCAAATGACAGAAAAAAAGAGTGCAATTATAGCGGCAATTCCTGCTGCTAAACCATCTATCCCATCCAAATAATTTAAAGCATTGGTAATACCTATGACCCAAATTAAAGTCAGGATTATTTCTGCAGCGTTACCCCATAAGCTATTCGGCAAAAAACTAAGGCGCACTCCAAAGCCAATTATTATCAACGCAGCCAAGAACTGGACTATCAGCCGAAATTGGGCAGATAATCCCCTCACATCATCTATTAGACCAATTATTAATATTATGGTTGCGCCTATTATTATCCCTGAAAAAAAACGCAGATTAGCAAGGTTAAGCGCTAATCCTAATATTACGCCGATGTAAATTGATAATCCCCCTAAAAGAGGAATAGGTTCTTTATGCACTTTTCTACAATTGGGGATATCCAGGATGTTGAATTTTATAGCTAAATTTTTAAATAAAGGCGTGCTTAAGTATGCCACTAAAAATACGCATATGAAAAGTACGATGGGATTTTCCCCTTTAGAAATTATGTTTTCCCAAGCAGCGAAATTGATATTTCTAACGGCGTTCATAGGTTTAAATTTCCCTCGTTATCCGGATAGCCTTAAACCCCTCTGCATATTTTACCCTGCCCTGATAACCTCGAAAAGTAGCACAGGACCGAGCGCTTTCGAAAATAGTTAAATTCTCAACTCCGGTCTTATCGACTTGTGAGGCATGAATTTTTAGTAGTTCTAACTTCTTATCTAATACATCTCCAATATCTACAAATATATCAGGTTGGAAATTCTGGCTAGTAGGAACTTCATAATGCAATGCCTCTTTTATATATCTCGTTGCTGATGCGCAAGCCTGAGCTATCACCCTGTGGTCTTGATGAGTATCATCGATGTAGTTAAAGAAAATGACGTGAGGTTTTGTTTTATTTATCACCTCTTCTATAGCAGAAATCAATGTTTTATTGACGGGAATTTCGGTGTCTTTAAAGTCGCCCCAGAAAACCTGCTTAGCTTTCATAAATTTTGCTGCGTCTTCCTGTTCTTTCTTTCTGATTTCAGGATTTCCTCCTATACTACCCATTGTTAAAATTAAAAGATATACATTATGTCTCTTTTGGGCATATTTAATTAAAGTTCCTCCGCAACCAAACTCAATATCGTCGGGATGCGGGCCTATGGCTAATATATTCATACCTTCACCTCTTCCTTAAAATCAAGTGACACATCTTTTATTATATCCTCATCAATTATAGACAAAGCCTTGCCAAAGCTCTTTGTCTGTATGTATTTAAGTTAGCCTCTTAAGATGTTTATGCTTTTATCTCCTTCATTAAACAGCAAATCTAGAACTGACATATTTGGGAGAAAAGAATTGTCTGCCTGAGTATATAGCTGACGATAGGCGGGATGAACAAAATTTTGATAATGCAGTTTAATCCCTGCCTGAACGAATTTTTCCTCTTCCAGGTAGTTTTTCCCTCCTATGCCTGAAAGATAGGTGTCGGCTTTCAATTTCTTACATATTTCTATAATCCTATCCGTTCCCTGCGAAGAAGTATATATCTCAAGCTCATAGTATAAAGGAGTTTTTATCTTTAGTTCTTTAAGAAGATACTTGATTATATGGACATTTAGTTCTATTAATCTTTCCCATTTAGCAGAGTAGACACTTTCAAAAAAATGATAATGTCTTTTGAAGAATGCAGCCCTATTATAACAGCTCTTTAAACTTTCCCAATGTTTTTTCTGCCAATCAGTTTTGTTATCTATTTTCACGTCGCAGATTTTCTGCCGCCCAAGGCCTCGAGATACAACAGGCACTGTCAACCGCATCCATCCATCTTTGGTACGTATCTTGTTTCTATTCTGATATTCTCTTGGCTTATATTGCACCTGATCTAAAAATACAAAGCAATCGCTTTTATCTATTTTATCAAAATAACCTAACCAAGGAATATATTGTGGTTGATGCACGGATAAAATCATTTTTATTATATCATAAATATTGTATCAATACCCAAATTTTATGAATATAGGGTTGGTTTTTCTCCTATTAGCTCATCATATAAATCAGAGATTTTTTCAACCATAGCCTCAACGCTAAATCTCCGGCCTACCCATTTCTTGGCTTCCTCTGACATAGTTTCTCTTAAGGATTTATCTTTTAGCAAATTAATTGTCGCTTCTGCTAGCTCTTCTGGATTTCGCGCTGAAACCAAAATGCCGGTTACACCGTCTCTAACTACCTCGGGAATCCCTCCTACCCGAGTTGCTACAACTGGTACACCTATGGCCTGGGTCTCCAATAAACACCGACCCATTCCTTCATTTAAAGAAGGTAAAACAAAAATATCAAAGATGCTTAATAACTTAATAATATCTTTGCATTGACCCATAAAAACGACATTTTCTAAAAGATTTTGTTTTTTTACATAATCTTCCAATTCTTCTTTTTCGCTTCCATCTCCAATAATAAGAACCTTAAGGGTAGGAAAGGTTTTAACTATCTCAGGCAAAGAATAAATAAAATATTTATTTCCCTTAATCGTCTCAAGTCGACTGACCGTTCCTATAACAGGTGCATCAAAAGGAACATTCAATTTCTCTTTTTCTTTAATCTTATCGACTCCAACATCAGTAAATTTTTCAATCTCAATACCACTGTATACAGGTAGAAACTTATTCGGTTTAGCAATTCTGTAACTTAGATGTTCCTCTTTCCCCTTTTGGGTAAGAGTAATTATTCTATCAGTAATTGAACTGGTCAATTTTTCTAATAAAACAAATAATTTAGTTTTAAACCAACCAAAATATCCATAAAATATATGCCCATGCGGAGTATGAACAATGATTTTAACCCCGGTTAACTTCGCCGCCCAGCGACCAAGTATACCAGCTTTGGAACTGTGAGTATGGACAATGTCAAATTCTTCTTCCTTAATAAAATGTCGAATTCTGAAAAATGCCTTTATATCTTTAAACAGGTTAACCTCTCTGACTAATTCAGGAATTAAAATATAATTTATTTTCTTCTGTATTATAAAATTGGTTATTTCTTTATCGGAGTCATTTGTATTGCCGCTAATCAAGGTTACATCAAACCTTTCTTTATCCAGCCGAGAGACTGTAAGCAAGGTGTTCTCTGCTGAACCGCCTTTATCAAGCCTGGTAATAATATGTAACACCTTAATTTTTGACATAACCTTTTATACAATCATTCATTGTGATGGTTTTTTAGTAAAGACTAAAATTGAGGAAGCTAAAATCAATGAGCCACCTGTCAAGTAGAATATAAATTGACACAAAGAATAAGTAATCTGTTTTATCAGTTTCATTCCAAACTCGGTGAATATCTTTCCCGTAGAATAAGGATCTCCTGTCGTCAACTCAGAATTTATCACTTTGATATTTTTAAAACCGACTTTCTGTAACATCCTCTTCGCTGTCTTGGCTGAAAATGCATAGAGATGAAAAAGGGTTGGTTTAATTCTTAATTTTCTAGCCAACCCTCCAAATAGAAGATGAACATTAAGATGAAAAGTTACATTACGCACTCTGAGGACGAGCAATCCACCTCTTTTTAATATTCTATTTATCTCTAATAATTCAGCAGAGGGGCTGTTTAACTGCTCCAAGACATCCCACAAGGTAATAACATCAAAATAATTATCACCGAAATTCGCCTCTTTTAAAGTTCCTTTGAATATACTCAATCCAAGTGCTTCTTTAGCATATTTATAGGCTGAGTTTGAGACGTCAACACCCCAAGTCTGCCAACCTCGATCTTGTGCCATTTTTAAAAATGTACCATAACCACAACCTACATCCAATAACTTCCCCTTTGGTGAATATCTTTCTATTCGTCTAAGGTTATTCTTAAACAATTTAATCTTTGCCTCATACCAGACAATTTTCTTATGCTCTGAAATAACCTCATCAGAAATAAACTGTTTCAATATTTCATCTTCAGGTGATCTAGGGTTTTTATAAACCAAGCCACATTTTTTACACTGCACAATATTGGATAAATCTCTTGAAATTAAAATTCTGGTCTCATTGCTTCTGCATAGATTACAATTAGTATATTCAAGCATTATACTAAAATCCCTTCTACTGCTTTCATAACATCTTCTACGGTAATTAATTTCATGCACTTCTGACTCCCGCATTTGAATTTATGGCAGGGCCGCCTGCAATTTACCTCCTTTCTTATAACTACAGATTTATCGCTATTGCAATAGGGAGAAAATTTATGAATGTCGCCTGGGCCAAAAAGGGCAATTAAAGACGTCTTTGTCGCTACTGCTATATGCATCGGACCGGTGTCATTGGTGATAAATAAATTAAATCTTTCGATTAAAGCAGCGAGTTGTTTAAGAGATAAATTTTTTGCTACTATGATGGATTTTTTTTCTATTAAGTTGGCTATTTCATCCATTATCTTCTTTTCACTCTTATGGCCTGTAATGATTATTTTACAACTGTATTTTCCAATCAACCTATTAGCTAACTGAGCCCAACGTTTCTCAGGCCACCTTCGAAATGGACGAAAAGCACCGGGATTTAATCCGATAAGTAAATCTTTATCAGATATGTCATGTCGATTAAGGAAATTGGATATAAATATTCTGTCTTCTTCAAAAATGGGCACTTCCAGCTTGGCTTCCTCAATGTTTTCCCCGAGAGCACGTGCAACATCAAGATTTGCTTCAACTTCGTGTTTGTATTCTTGGCTACTTTCTTTTATTTTAAAATTAAAAAAGAACCCGCGCCCATCTGTATCTCGGCCGACCCTATATTTTGCGCCGATTAACCAGAAAAGAATTGCCATCTTAAACGAACCTCCCCAAGAGTCCGTTCTCTGTAAATTTATCAGCATGTCAAATTTTTGCTGGTGCAATTTCTTTATTGTTTTATATGTTTTAATAAAGCTCTTTCTTTCAAACAAGTTTATTAGGTTAGGATACTTAATATCCAAGACGAATAAATCATCTATATAAGGACAACCCTCTATAAGCTGAGCGGAGCGGGAAATAACCAATAATCCTACATAGGCATCTTTGAACCTTGTTTTTAAGGCTTTTAGAGTTGGGGTCGCTATTACTAAATCTCCAATACCGGCTATCTGCAAAATTAAAATCCTTTTTATCTCTTTGACAGAGATTCCCTTTGCTGCCGTTTCCGTGAAGCTCGTGGTTCTTTTAATGCATTTCATCCTACTATTATTTTATTCAACCTCTCTCGTTAAATCTCAGATACAAAATACCTAACTTTACCAGATTCCTCCAACGGAATCTTCTTAACGAACTCAAAACTAACAGTCATTTGACTACTTATATTCCTTCGGATTTGTTCTGTAAGAAGCCTCTTAATCCTTTCCTCTCCCTGATTATTCTTCACTACCAGAACTAAAAGAAAGTCGATTGCTTTTTGAATTATCTTAAATTCTTTTAACCCGCATCCTTTTTTTTCTAACCCGCGATTAATATAAGCTAATATCTCGCTGTGTAGTATTTTTCCTTCGGGAGTACTTATCATATCATTACTTCTCCCTGCAATTATTTCTATTCTCGGCAAAGTTATTTCACAATCGCTAGGAGAGGTATCTATTTTAGCTAAATCATTCAATTGATACCTAATCAAAGGCATGGTCTGATTTCTTAAACCAGTTATAATAACTTTACCAACTCCCCGGGTATCGGGATTTACAATTTCTAGATAAATATTCTCTGAAATTATATGGAGGTGATTTTTTGGACATTCAAAAGCTATAAGTCCAAATTCAGCACAACCATATTCATTGGCTACTGGACAATCAAATACTGAACTTATAAATTCCTTTTGATGAGGATAGAGTATCTCCGCTGTAGAAAAAGCTACTTTGGGTTTATATTGACTGATATTTAAATCTTTTTCCTTAATAAAATGGGCGAAATGAGTCAAGGCTGAAGCATAACCATAGATATATTTTGGTTTAAACTTTTGAAATTTCTGATAATAATTATAAAGCTGTTCTTCGGAAAGGTTAAAAGCAGAAAAGCGAATTCTATTAAACGCTAAATCTTTGAGATGTTCAATTGCTTTTTGGCCTATATTTATTGGCATTCCCCATAATTTTATTCCTGGGTCGCCAGGAGACACTCCATACCACGAAAACCCTCGATATTGAGCAGCATGATAATAACCAAGAGCAGTTTTTTCTATATCTAACGCTAGAGGTTTACCCGTTGAGCCACTGGTAATATGGCGAAAATATTTTCTCTTTTTATAATTTAAAGAATGTAAAGCTTTAAAGTTATCCCTAACCGTTTTCTTGGTCAAAATTGGTAGTTTAGAAAAATCTCTAAGATTATTGATGTCTTCAGGTTTAATTCGCAACTTTTTAAATAAATTATGGTAATAAGGGACCTTTTGAAAGGCAAAAGATATTAATTTCTCTAATTTTTGCCATTGAATACGGAACAATCTTTCCGGTTCAAAATATTGACTCAAATGTAACTCTCCAAGAGCATGGAGACAGCTTATCCCACTTATCTTTTGCACTATATAAAAAACTTTTCTTCCTAATTGGGTATCCATAATCTATTTAACAATTCTTTTACACATCTTCTATCTCTTTCAACAAATTATTAGAGAAAACGGCTGAATCATATTTTTGAACATGGTTGAGCCCCCTGGTTTTATAATCTTCTCTAATAACATTATTGTTAAGAAGACTCGATAATGCATATGTTATTTCTTTAATATTATGAGGATTAATATATAAAGCGCTATCTTCCAATATCTCTCTTAATGAAGTTGTATAAGAAGAAATTACAGGCGCCCCACATGCCATAGCTTCTACAGGCGGAAGACCAAACCCTTCAAAAAAAGAAGGGAAAACGAAAACTTCAGCAAAATTATAAAATAAGACTAAATCGTCATCAAAAACAAAATCTAAGAATACTATGTTATTTTCTAAAGAAAATTGCTTAACAATTCTCTGCAACTCTCTAAAATTTTCATCTTTTTTAGCAACGATGATGAGTTTATATTTATCTTTTTCTTTATTACCAAGTAGATTATATGCTTCTATTAAACCTTTAAGATTTTTGTGGGGTTTCATATTACCTACATAGAGGATATATCTAAAATTAATATTATATTTAGTTTCAAGGATATTTAAATTACTTCTATCTAAAACCTTAAATTTATTATCTACCCCATTATATATTACTTTGATTTTATCTTCCTTTACATTAAACTGTTTTATTATTTCTTTTTTAGTAAACTCGGAAACTGTAATTATCTTATCCGAATATCGTACAGCTTGTTTCAGATAAGTAATATATGGTTTAAAACGGATTATACCTTTACGTAATATATTTTTTAAAAAATGCAAATCATGAATGGTGATAAGCTTTTTAGATCTGGTGAAAAATGGCATTTTATAATAGGGAGAAAGAAATACATCAATATTTTCATTTTTTAATATTTGGGGAATAACAACCTGGTCGTACCATAAAGTAAAGGGGGCTCTCGCTCTTTTAATTCTAAACAAATTTTCATAAAAAGAAGTATCGGTATTATTATCTGCTAATAAATAAATTCTTTCTCTGGCCTCTGGATGTATGTTGTCTAAGAAAA
>JAUXAH010000495.1 GCA_030614945.1 Phycisphaerae bacterium | reverse complement strand
TTCTTGTCTAATAATGAAGGTAAAGAACAATTGAAACAAGGACTCGAGCTCCCCTCATTATGGTGAAGGAATAATAAAAATGGCAGGGAGATAATCATGAAAGATACATCACAATTTTTCAAATCAGCAGTGCTTGTTGTATTCCTCAATACTCTGATCCTCCAGACGATCGTGATCGCTGCCGGACAACCTGATGATATCGAGAATATGCCGCTTGAGGAAATTGTGCACTTGATGACCAGAACAAATCCACAAAAAGCCTCGCTCTCGAAAATCATAAACAAGGCCGACACAGAGCCTGCTTTTCGAAAAGAACTGGTCAACGCCTTAACCAAAAGGCTCTCAGATGTCACGGCCAGAAGACAAATTTCCAACACAGTTCGCTCCCTCAGAGATCTTAACGCCAGTGAAGTGCTGCCCCAATTAAAGAAAATATGGAACGAAACAGAAAAAAGAACCTACGGCCTTGCGCGTGGTGACATGCGAATTCAATTAGTCATTACAATTTCCCAATTCCTGCCTGAAGCCGAAAATATCCAATTCCTTATCAATACCGAATCCGATACAACCGAAGCTCCAAAGGTAAGGTTTCGGGCGACAATCCTTCTATGTGCCACCGGTAACCAAAAAGCAATCGAACATGTCCTTTCAGTTTACGAAAAGGCAAAAAAAGAATTTCCCCTTACTCCCCGCATGACACTTGATGATCAAAAAGGATATATCGAAAGAGTAAAACAAAAAGACAACAATCGAGATCCATGGGATCGAGACAGAGACTTGATATCATCATACATCGAAACCGGCCTGCTCCTCAACCCTGCCAACATCGACACCGACAGTGACGGTCTCATCGACGGCAACGACCGAAATCCCCTTTGCAAACCACAAGAAGGAGAGCTTTCCGAGGACCAACTGATAGCTCAATTTATCCTCTACCTCCATGCCCGGTATTATTCCATATCGAGAAGCCCGTTTAACTTTAACCTCTTGGTTGTCCAACCCATTGACACCTGGGACGGCAAGGGAAATCAAAGTCTCTTTGACGGCCTTGAGTTTGCTGGCATCGACGGACTGATCCTGCATATGAATCAAGAACAAATCAAGCAATTCCGTTCTTTACATGGCTCCGGTGTCTCCGTCATAAGTATACACAAAGAACAGGAAAGCGAAGACAAAAAAGACATTAAAGAATTCCGCTTGTCTGTATCGGGCGGCCCGGGCTTGCATCGTACTTATGACATGCGTTTCAAACGCTTCAACAACGTCTGGCTTCCGGTATTTTGGCAACTGGGTATGATTACTTAAAGATAACGATAGCATAAAACAAGAGAGCTTTATGAACTCTAAATAACGACGTTAACAGAGAAGACCAAACGGTATTGAACCTAGTGTATTCTTCGTGGAAGGTTACAAATTGCTTTTCAGTCCCGATGAGACGATTGCCGCAGTCATTAATAGAAACAAGCTTGGTCCTTCAAAGCTTTGGATATACGTCATAGATATGTTGACAGGCAAGAAAATTTACGGAAATGGGTTTAATAGTCCGACATTTAGCCTTAGCATTGATACGAAGAAGGAGCGGCATACCAAAATAGTAGGAAAAAACGGGTCCTCGACGCGCGTGCTTGGCTTTTTTGGTATTTTTTTTGCAGCACGGCATGTTGAACCTGCCGGAAGATTGTTGAAATTGAGATGAAGTTTTGGTATTATAGGGCTTGAAATGTGCAGGAGTGTTTCAGTGAAGTGTATATGGGACATCCCGGGTTAATTGAAGGAGATTGTTATGGACGGAAACAAATACTTCAAAAAAGCATTTGTAATTTTGTGTG
>JAUXAH010000516.1 GCA_030614945.1 Phycisphaerae bacterium | reverse complement strand
TGGAAAGGCCGACGAAATTGACTATTGACTATTTACTATTGACTATTGATAATCGCCTGCACTGGTGTAACCCCTGCTCTTGCTTTCGCAAGGAAGCACTGGGGTGCGATCGATTAGTGAAGTGAAAAGCTTAATATAAGATACGAGAACTAATTAGGAAAATAAGTTATGACGGCGTCAGCATTAACAAAATTGTTAGCTTCGGGCGACTGGTGGTCAGAGACCATCAGTCGCGAAATCATCAAAGGCAATGCGATTTGGCGTTTCGGGCTCGTTTTACTGGTGATTCTGGTAACAATGGCACTGGGGCGGATAATGCAGTACGGCATTGAGTCGTATGCCCGGCGCAGAGAAGAAAAGAGAGGCGTCAGTGTTGTAACATTGTTTCTGAAATGTCTGAGTAAGCCGCTCTATGTGGCAATATTCGCACTCGGGTTGTTTGTGTGCAAGCTGTTTTTGTATTTCGACGACCAGGAGGGCATCCGCACAGCTATCGGAACAGGCTGGATAAGGATAGCCAAAAGTGTTGGAGCAATTGCCCTTGCGTATGGTCTTTTTCGGCTGGTGGATGTAATTGAATACTATCTGAACCGCTGGGCGGCCAAGACGGCAACAAAGCTGGATGATATGCTTGTGCCGGTAATACGCAAGTCGCTACGTATAACCATTGCTATTATCGCGACACTTTTCATCGCTGAAACTATCCTTGGGGCCGGCCAGATTAAGACAATTCTATTGAGCGCCGGTGTTGGCGGTATCGCCATTGCTCTTGCGGCGAAGGATACGATAGCCAATTTTTTCGGCTCGGTAACGATTTTTGCCGACCGCCCTTTTCAAATCGATGAGCTTGTAAAAATCGGGGAGCATTTAGGGCCGGTTGAGGAAGTCGGTTTTAGAAGTACAAAAATCCGTACACTACAAGGTCATCTCGTAACCGTACCCAACAGTGTGATAGCAAATTCAATGGTGGAGAATATAGGGCGGCGCCCCTTTATTCGCAGGACGTCTAATATCACTATAACTTATGACTCGGGCGAGCGAGGAGCAAAACGAGCGGTCGAGATTATAAAAGAGGTTCTATCAGGTGTGCCGGAGATAAATACCGACCCTGAGAAGCTGCCGAGGGTGTACTTTAATGACTTCAACGATTGGTCGCTGAACATTTATATGAGCTACTGGGTGAAGCCGCCCGACTACTGGCTCTACCAGCAAGTCAATGAGCGGGTCAACTTAGAGATTATGAAGCGGTTCGAGGCTGAAAAAATCGAGTTTGCCTTCCCCAGCCAGACGCTTTATGTAAAAAAAGACTAGAACTGGTGATTGGTAACTGGTAACTGGTAACTGGTAACTGGTAACTGGTAACTGGTAACTGGTAACTGGTAGCTGGTAGCTGGTAACTGGTAACTGGTAACTGGTAACTGGTAGCTGGTAGCTGGTAACTGGTAACTGGTAACTGGTAGCTGGTAACTGGTAACTGGTAACTGGTAACTGGTAACTGGTAACTGGTGACTGGTAACTGGTAACTGGTAACTGGTAGCTGGTAACTGGTAGCTGGTAGCTGGTAACTGGTAACTGGTAACTGGTAACTGGTAAGTGGTAGCTGGTAACTAATTACCACTTAACCAATTACCATACTTTGTCGTTTATTTTTTGGAAGCTTTCGCCTCTGCCTTGGTAATAACCGGCTTTGGCCTGCTGAACACGGTTGCTTTGTAAGCCTGCTGCTCATCTTCCG
>JAUXAH010000366.1 GCA_030614945.1 Phycisphaerae bacterium | reverse complement strand
TTCAAATAGCTGATACTCGCATAAGCACGGGCGCCTCGGGACACCTGCAAAATAAGCGGGGCCTTCTCTTCGGCTACAGCACCTATAATACCCTGCGTAATCTCCATATTGTTCACGTTGAACGCACCAACTGCATAGCCGCCCTTGTAGGCCATCTCGAACATCTTTTTGGTATTAACCAACGCCATAGCGCTCTCCTTAAAAAATTAAAAATAAAAATTACATAATTCTCGATACTCGATTCCTGATTCCCGATTTTCTCCTTCTACGAGTATCGAGCATCGAGCATCTCTTTTTAAATTTTGATTTGTCATTTTGCATTTTGATTTTTGACTTTTGCACTTTTATCTGCCCCCTCCCACATACCTTCTCGGCCCAATCGCCAGTTCCGGAATACCCTGGGGCCATATACTAAATACAATCGAATGTCTGTCCAGAGACTCATCCGCACTGTACGTAATACCACAATAAACCCTGTGATAACGCCTTATAAGAGTTATATCACTTCGTATACTTGCTCCGTAGTCAAAATCATACTGCGCAGAATATACCAATGTATAGCGAGGGTCAAGAACGTAAGTCGCCGCAAAAGTAAACGCATTCGACCCTTTTTCGTCCAGAACCTCCATCCGCCGCAAATATCTGCTGCCTATATAATAACTCAAATTAGGCCAGCGAAGGTGGGAAAAACCAACGTTAAATTGCTGCACCACTCCGCTTTGCATATCAAAATGCATATCACTCAGTACAGCGGACGTATCGCTCAAACGCCAGATATAGTCGGCGCCGAAGTAATTGCGCCTCGGCCCAAACATCTCAAATCCGTGCAGTCCGCTCTCAAGGTCGCCGCTAAAGATATCAGGCGTCGAAAGCACTCGCAGCGGCACAATCGGCTTGTTCCAGATAAATCTATCCGGCCCGGTGGTATCAGCGCTCTCAGAGTCACTTACCCACGTAAAGTCCGTATCCAGCCGCATCCAATCAACCGTCCGCTGTTTATCTGCAGGGCCCCTCTTTGTTTGCAGACGCTGAGAAATACCTACATTCAGCGTATCATGTTGCTTAACAACAGAGTCGTTTTCCTCGTAAAGAACAGCCGTCAATTGCGGCTTTATGATATGCCGCAGCTGGTTCAAATCCCAGAGCCGCGATTTGACGTCAGGATAAACCTTCCAGTATTGTGTGCCCACACGAACACCGGCCTCACCAATCCAGACCTTGTCCTCACCAAAACTACCACTATAGCTTCCATCCACAAGCGACCTTCTAAAGCCGCTGCGGTCATCATAGCCGAAAGTCCCGGCCACAAAAGGCATAATCTTGAAAGCTGCAGTGTAGATTGGCATATCAAGCTCAACTCTCTGCGACATAAATGAAAACTGCTCCTCGCTGATTACTGTCGAATGTCCGTCGCCTATCCTCTGTTGCAGCCGGCTGATTTCGGTATCGCTGTACAAAGTGAACGTATCATTAAAAAGTGACTGGCCCGTCACGTGAAAACCGACGCTGGGCAGCTCTTCTATCTCGTCGGCAAAATCGTTTATCCGCCCCTTGCCCAGAAAAGACAACGCCCAGTTGTCCTGCAGACGCTTTAGATGAAGATATGTTTCCTGCCTCTCCCCTACGTTAAATTCGTTACGATAATAACTCTCTATAAAACGCTCATCAGATGAGTAACTGACCCCGCTGGTAAGCTGCCAGTTGTAAGGCAGAAAATGCCTGTGCTGCCAGCGGAAACGACCCCGAAGCTCACGGGGCGGCTCAAGGTCTCGGCGACTGCTGTACCTGCCCAGTCTGTCCTCACCGCTATCTCGTATAACATAACCTAAAAGTCTGCCGAAATAATCCTCTCTTTTATAATTAATCTCCACACCGGTGCCGACCCCGCGCTTGCCATAATAATCCAGTGCAAGAGTGCTGTCCGTCCCCTCCGCCTCACGCAGTCCCAACAGCCGCGCCAAATGCCATCGCGTCTCAACCGATGTCCCCCATGTGCTGTCATGACCAATATGGGCGCTCTTGAGTGGAACATCAGGCCTTTGCAGATTACTACGAAGAAACGGCCAGTAGAAAATCGTTGTATCACCCATTTTCAAACGCACATCACGCATCTCGGCATCATAACTGCTATCAGAGACCTTGCCTAATCGCTCGTCAACAGGGGTCGTATCGGTGATAATCACACTCGAGGCATTAAGCGAAAGCTGAGGCAGGTAAAATTCACTGCTTGTCAAGGTGATATTATCAGCGGCAAATTTATTCTCCGCAATCTGCCGCAGCTTCGCCGCCCGAACATAAATCGGTATCCCTCGGGCCGAATCAAAATTCCGCATCACCGCATTTATCGCAAGGCCCTTTTTCATTTCGAAATCATAATACATCTCATCAGCCCGAATCGTCCGCCGGCCTTCGGTCATAACAACGTCACCGGACATATAAATCGCTTTCACCCAGCCCATCCGATGGGCGGGGTTCACACCACCCTTGGCCAAAATCTCTTCCGCACCCTCTCTGTCTTCGCCTGCCACAAGCCCTCTACTTGAATAAAATATAACCGCCTTATCGGCCTGCAATTCCAGCAAACCAC
>JAUXAH010000618.1 GCA_030614945.1 Phycisphaerae bacterium | reverse complement strand
CCATCATTTTGTAATCTCCTCGGCAACCCTGAGTTCTCCCGCGACGAGAAACGCCGCGTGGGTGTCTGTTATCACGGCTAATTTGTCTCTCTTCTTCACGACCTTTTTGTAAATCGTTTCCCGCGGGATCCCCGACGCCTCGGCCGTGCGCTGGATTATTTCCGCCGCCCCGAGACAGCTCAATATTTTCCACGTTTTTTCATAATTCATTCACACCCTCCAGCGGCTTCCCGAATCTTAGGGTCTATTCCAGACTTTTCCACCAAGTTTACCCCTAAATTACCCCTAAATTTCATATCTCATCCTCTCATCGCACCTCTTGATTTCCCCCCGCTCATCTATCTCTATGAAAGGCGAACTCGTGGTGTCCGTGCACCCACATAGCTTGAACTCACGCTCCCGGTTACAGATCAAGATGCCGCCTAGATCTCCCGCCGTGATTTTGTAAGTTTGCCCTGCCAACAGATTCGTGAACGTTGTGCTTCCATCAGTGCCCGTCTTTTGCTCGGGGTTATTCAAACACGGGAATAAAATGCGTATCCATGTGGCTCGTGGGTGCGCGGACCAGTACCGATCCCAGTACCGCTCGACGGCGGCGAGGGCGTTCAATATACACCGGTCGTGCTCGTGAGTGATGAACCTCCCAAGCCATAACTCCGCGTCCTTGTAGGTGGGCCCAGCGGACAACTTGAACTTGCCCACCACCAAGTTATGTTTCCGAGCCTCTTTCTGGGTTCTTTCGATGAACTCTTCAAGCCACATAGCTCGCCCTCCGCTCCACACTAGCCCCCCCCCATCAGCCGCTTTGTCACCTGCGATTTTTTTGAGGGGAATTTTATGCCGTAAACTTCGATCATACGGCGTAGCTGGTCTTGTCTTTTCACGAAGTCAGCGATTATCTGCCTGCATTGTTCCTCCGCTTCACTGTTCTTCTTGATAAGTGCCTGTACCGGCTCGAGGTAGCACGGGTAATTGTACCTCTTGCTTTGGCTCATCTTCCGAAGAGTATTTTCGTTTCTGAGCAGTCTTTTGTGGATTTTTGCCCGTGCCCTCTCTACGTGAGTAATGGCGTAGTTGAGGTTGTTTACAGCTCGCGCCCATTCATATTTCCAGCACATTTTCATCATCCCTTTATTCGTTCGAGGATTACCGATGTGCGGACCTTTGTGACGCCCACGATCCCACCGATTTTTCGTATGCCGATGTCGACCAGCTCTTTGTTGTCGTGCGCCCAGACCTCGCCCGTTATCGTGTGTTCGCCGGCCACGGTTGCCAACATTCTTACTTCCCCCAGCTTCGCCAGCTCCCCTATGACCTCGCGGTGTTTTTTCGG
>JAUXAH010000575.1 GCA_030614945.1 Phycisphaerae bacterium | reverse complement strand
GCGATCAACGCCTCTGTAGCCTCCTTGGCCGCTGTGGGGCTGAACCACTCATATATCCAGCGTATATGCACCTCGGCCTTGGGTTTGGCCTCTCGTACACCCACTGCAAACGCACCCATGTGGCGCTTTAGTTCGGGAATTGGGAAGGCGCCCACGTAGGCAGTCTTGTTTGTTTTGGTGAGAGCTCCGGCAATCAACCCATTCAGGTAGTAGATCTGGTAGAAATCGGCCATATAGGTCATCATATTAGGATTACGTTTGAACCCGGAGCAGTGGGCAAAGATCTTGTCCGGGTATTTCTGCGCTGAAATCAGCGTCCCATCCATGAAGCCGAAACTGGTGGTTAATACGACGTCACAGCCTTCTTCCACAATCAGTTTGTCGATGTAAAGCCCCTCGTTTCCCTCGGCGACACTCTCTACATAGACTGTCTCCAACCAAGGGAAGGTATCCTCACAGATTCTCCGTGCCTCATCGTGCGCATTAGTCCAACCCAGGTCACCGATAGGCCCGACATAGATGAATCCCACTTTGAGTGGTGTGCCGGCAACATACTCCTTGGCCATCATCACGGAAGCAAGGCTAAAGATAACTGCTATTACTAACGCCGTTACTAACATAACTTTGTTTCGTTGAGTAAACATTTTAAAACCTCCTATATTATATTGTATCATAGGCTGTCTAAACAGCCTTTTCATTTTCACAATTTTCACTGCTTACTTTACCATATATTCAGGATAGTGCAGTACTAACTATCCAGAATACTTGATAAATTTGTAATTAAGCACCTCACCTCCTCCATTTTTTAGCCGGTTACAACCATCATCGGATGATAACATACTTCCTCATTATTCTGTCATAATTGTATTTTACTGATTATCTTCCAATGTTATGAGCAAGGGACATCAGATAAAATTCTTCTTTCACTTTTTCCTCTCCACAAATGCCCATTATTAACCGCAGTTTATTCCATTTTATATTTATAAAGACTGTTTCAACTTTTCTCGGATTTCCTTCCTCTCTTATCTTTCCATCATTATAAATTTACCAAATATCCAAGAAAAAAGCAAACAGCTTAAAGAAAGTATCGATTAAAAACAGTATCGAGTATATAGTATCGAGTATCGAGTCAAGAAAGAAAAAAGAAAATAAAGATTAAAAACAGTATCGAGTTAAGAAAGAGAAGAAAAGATACAAAAAAGTAGTATTCTTCTTTTTATCTAACTACCACACTAAAATTTACACTAACAGGTGAGGGTATCCGAACTCACTCCTCACCTCTCGTGTAAGGTAAGCTTAGCGCAGCCGGCGCCCCCATCCGCTTCTGCAATGTCCCGCGGGACACAAAGATCAAGACCAGAATTGCAAATGCGTAGGGCATCGCTTTAAGAAATTCCGGTGACACCCACGGCTGCAGGCGGTACGACAGGTGATAGAGAGCTGCGAACAAGTAGGCTCCCA
>JAUXAH010000454.1 GCA_030614945.1 Phycisphaerae bacterium | reverse complement strand
CGATTCCCCATCCGACTTACTAAATACGCACGATTCAACCGTTTTAAGGGAATTGATGGCTAAAAAAGCCAAACCGAGCGCGTCGTTGGCCGCCCCACCCATTGTCAGCCTTGGGGTCTTAGCGATTTTGGCGATCCTTGGAATCTTGGGCATGATACTTATCGCCATCGGCCATCCGGTCTTCACGATGCTCGTCTATGTCTCCCTGTCTGCGGCGGTTGTTTATTACCTCGCGAAAGTGATCATAATCAGGGGCAAGTACAAACCCCTCTATCTTCTCGGTAGCTTCTTTGCGCTCCTCACTTTGTGCATCGTCGCTCCTTCTTTTATGTCTATGTTCCCCCCCACCGAGTTCGCAGTCACAGGAGAAGCCGCACTTGCCCAGGCCACACTGGGAGAATCGGCCACCGCCTCCCAGATGGTTTTGTGCGTGATGCCAATCATTGCGGCTGGGGCGTTGACGGGGATAGCAGCAGGGCGGGCAAAAACTACAATTCAACTAATTCTTCTTTCACTCACCACAGTCCTCATCTCCATCTTCATCGTGTTCGCGTTGCTGTTGTGGTGATGAAATGCCAAAGATCAAGGAAATAACCTCATGGGAAGTTGTCATTCTCTCCACAGTGTTCGTCTTCCTCGCAGGACTCATTATTGAGCTGATTAATTGGTCAACCGGCAACAGCTTGTGGGAATACAAAATTACCGGACTGTCAGCGTCGTGGTATGGGATATTTGACCAACTGATTTTCGGAACAGTTCCTCTTGGCGTTATATTGGGTTGGGTTTTCACGGGTATGATCGTGGGTGTCCTCACTGCACTTGTTGCAAAGAAACTTAGGTGAAAATATGAAGAAAGCCGAAAAACGCAGACTTGTTGGTTCAGTAGTGTTGGCTTTTGGCGTAGCAGCACTATTACTCTATATTCCGTTCTGGCAAGTTTCTGGTGACTTACAATTTGTCATGTGGATAGCAGGGATTCCGTTTATCTGCGGAGTAATAATTGGAATTTTAAGCAAACGTCACACGGTTGCAGTTACTCTCGGGTTTCCAATAATAGTTGTAGTGTTGATTGTAGTTAATTCTCTTTGGTCAAAAATAGATTTTGAATGGTGGGTGCCGAGTCTGATGTTTGTAAGTTGGATAGCTTCGGCAGTTTTCGGAGGCGTGTTGGTAAGGTGGTTGGCATGAAGAAAACAACATTTGCATTTTCTCTTATTACATTAGCCTTAGCCTTGGCAATAGCACCGTCTGCTTTCGCCCAATCCTCTTACGTCCTCGAGCCCGGCGACACCATAACGCACGGTGGCGAGGACTACACGCTAACCGAGTTGGTGGGGGGTCAGAGCTGCAAGATCTACCTCGAGGGCACTGAAAGCCCGAGCTTGGTGGTCGGCGATGTGGTCGGCGAACTCAAGGTGACGAAAATAGCTGAAACATACGTGGCCCTTGAGGCCGAGCTGCCCGACGAAGAGGAGCCAGAAGAGGACGACGAAAACTTGCCAGAGGTCTCCTTTCGCTTAAAGTTCGACGATGGCGATATGGTTGTTTTCACGGACAGCGGGGGCGCCAACGGAGCTATGGCATACGCTTTTGGTTTATCTGAACATCCGACTTTTTTGTTTTGGGGAGGGGGCAATATACCCAGCGTGGCTAAGACACCGCCTCCAGTCGAGACGACCACGATTCCCGTGGGGCGGTCGTACACCCCGCAGATGGTTCCGGGGCTGGGGGATCTGGTCGTGACGGTGGAGAACACAGACGGGACTGGGGTCGTGGTGGTTTTCGAGACGGACGACTCGGTTAACATGATGAAGACAACAATCGGGCCGACCGACTGGACAGAGCTCGTTGATAAGCTGGTGAGTGAGGCGATTGCAAAGATACCAGATGCGCCGATAGTGCCTCCGGTGGACACGTCCGGGATTACATTTGCTCTGTGGGGTTTCTTTTTTCTCGGAGTGTTTTTCGTCGGGATGAAATGGAGGCACGGGTGGGGGCAAC
>JAUXAH010000615.1 GCA_030614945.1 Phycisphaerae bacterium | reverse complement strand
CAGCTCAATCTCAAAGATAAGCGTGGAATTGGCCGGAATGTTTGGCCTGCCTCGCTCACCATAAGCCAGATTCGCAGGTATGTACAACTCCCATTTACCGCCTTCCTTCATAAGCTGCAGAGCTTCGGTCCAGCCCTTGATTACGCCCTTAACACGAAACTCAGCAGGCTGATTACGCTTGTAGGAACTGTCAAACTCCGTACCATCAATAAGGGTGCCGCGATAGTGGGTCTTGACCTTGTCATCCGCAGTGGGAGTTTTGCCTGTACCCTTCTTGATTACCTTATATTGCAGACCGCTCGGCAGCACCTTTACACCCTTCTTAGTTCCATTCGCCTCAAGAAATGCCTTCCCCGCGGCAAGGTTCTTGGCGGCTTCGAGCCTCTGACGCTCCTGCTGTTTTGCCATCATGCGCTGCTGGAAACCCATCACAACCGTCTTCAATTCATTCTCACCGAGCGCTAATTTACTGCCCGCCATAGTATCTTTGAGCCCCCGCATCAGCAACTCAATCTTAATATCAATTTCCTGCTTTTTGAAAGTCTGGCCCAATTGGACCCCTATCGCATAGCTGACCTTATCCATTTCAGTCTTGAGCAAAACCGCCTTCTGTTTCTCGGCTTGCCCGGCAGAATCCGTTTTGCCCGGAGGTACCGCTGCTTCTTTTTTGGGGCTTTTTTTAGCTGCGTAAACCGACACCGCCACCAAACAGCCCAAAACCAGCATCACAACATACATTCTCGTTTTCACTTTTTTCTCCTTTTTAATCACATCTCCAATTTACGATTATCGTGCCTGAACAATTCTGTTATTTTTCTGTTATCGTGTTAATCAGTATCCCTTATCCGGTAGTTTTGCCACGTCCTTTGCGAAGTACGTGACTATTATATCAGCACCTGCCCTTTTAATCGAGTAAAGCATTTCGAGCATAGCGGCTTGTTTATCTAATAACCCCACGTCAGCGGCGGAGTTTAGCATCACATATTCGCCGCTGACATTGTACGCGGCTATCGGACAATCGAAGCGCTGCCGCGCTCGATATATAATGTCAAGGTAGGCAAGGGCCGGCTTGACCATCACGATATCGGCGCCTTCGGCTATATCGAGTGCAATCTCACGCATCGCCTGGTCGCTATTAGCAGAGTCCATCTGGTAACTCTTGCGGTCGCCGAACGATGGAGTTGATTCAGCAGCATCCCTGAACGGCCCATAAAAGGCGGAAGCGTATTTGGCTGCGTATGACATAATAACTACATCCTTAAAGTCGTTGGCTTCCAACGCCTCGCGAATGTACTTTACGCGTCCATCCATCATATCCGAAGGAGCGACTACATCAG
>JAUXAH010000201.1 GCA_030614945.1 Phycisphaerae bacterium | reverse complement strand
GTACCTTCTATTACCGATATTGCTTCGGGTAAGTTCCGTGTCTCTCAGATTCGAGATGTCGATATTAACGATTTGCTCGGCAGAGAAGCTGTCGAGCTTGACCTGCATTTGATAGAAGACTTTGTGAAAGATAAAACAATTCTCGTTACCGGTGCCGGCGGCTCCATCGGCTCGGAAATGTGCAGGCAGGTGTGTAATTTTAACCCGAAGCTGCTTTTGTTAATTGAGCAGGCTGAAAATCCCTTGTATTACATAGAGCGAGAATTGCACAAGCAATTTCCCCGCGTATCCATAAAAACGATTATTTGTAACATCACCGACAAAATACGCGTGGACGAAATTTTTGAAAAGTATAAGCCGAAAGTTGTTATTCACGCTGCCGCTCACAAGCACGTACCTTTGATGGAGCTCAACCCGGGCGAAGCTATCAAAAACAATGTTGTTGGCACACAGGTCGTCGCCGATACTGCAGATAAGCACGGTACTACCAATGTTGTTATGATCAGTACCGACAAAGCTGTTAACCCAACCAGCATAATGGGCTCATCAAAGCGAATCGCAGAAATGTATATTCAGGATTTAAACAGGACCAGCAAAACACATTTTGTAACCGTGCGCTTTGGCAATGTGCTTGGCTCCGATGGCTCGGTCGTACCCATCTTCAAGAAGCAAATAGCTGAGGGAGGCCCCGTAACCGTTACGCACCCCAGGATGAAACGCTATTTTATGACCATACCGGAAGCAAGCCAGCTCGTTCTCCAGGCAACATCGATGGGAAAAGGAGGAGAAATCTTTGTCCTTGATATGGGCGAGCCCGTTAAAATTGTGGATTTGGCCAGAGAGCTTATTACGCTCAGCGGTTTCAAGCCTGGAGAAGACATTGAAATTGCTTTCACAAACCCACGACCCGGCGAAAAGCTTTTTGAAGAGCTTTCATTAGATGGCGAAGATATGCAGCGCACAAGGCATCCTAAAATCAGTATATGGAATAATATTCCGATGGACCGAGACAAGCTTCGCACTGGTATAAGCGAGCTGGTAACTATCGCACAAACGCAAAACCACAGCAAAATAATTCAGAAAATCAAGGAGCTTGTACCGGAATACACCGGCGGAAACAATCAATATGCTGAGGTTATTGAAGAGGAAAACTCAGACTAAGAGCTTATCCGAATAACCGGGGCGTTATGAGGCCGACAGGCCGTGGCTCGTGCTGCGTAGCGACTTCGCAGAGCAGTGCAAGCTCCTCAACTAAGAACTCAAAACCTTGTCCCGAGCGCAGTCGAGGGATCGCACTAAAAACTAACATCGCCAGCCCTTTTTCTTTGGGGAATCACAAACCTCAATCTCGAAGTCGAAGATCCGGCATCCGTTGTGCTGAAAGTCCGGCCCTGGGACGGAACGGGATCCGGCTTTAGACGGAGCAAATCGTAAATCGTAAATCGAAAATCGTCAATTGCAACCGCCCCACAAATTTATTTGCGGCTTGCCGTTGATTTAGCCCCGCCTGCCCCGCACGAATTGAGTGCGAACTCACGTCTAATTAGTGCGGGGGCCTCTGGCCGGGGTTCTCTTACGATGCGCGGCAATCTCGTTTTCAACTCAAAATTAAGCACTAAAAACTAAATTGCTTGACAGCAATTTTACTTTCCGCTATCTTATCTAACTAAAGAACGAAAACACCCGTCAGATCAAGCTTCCTCGAAATAATAAAAGTCCGTATTTGATTTTTTAACCGGGCAATGGACTACGAACAACGAACTATGAACTATAAAATTGTTTGACGGGTGGCAGCCACTGAACGAACGCAGAAATCGTAGGGTGGGGCTTGCCCCACCATTATTTCTTCACGACAAATTGACCGGAATGTGCTAATCTAAAGCTTACAGATGCCGAACGAGCTGGCTTTGACGCATCTGTTTGGAAAACCCAGGGATGAGTTATCTTGCGAGCAAGACGGTCATAAGTTGTAACTGCATTGATTACAAAGGGTTGCGACTTGAAGCTGCTCACTCTGCCGATGTTTGCCCCCAGGAGCGAAGTTTTTTTCAAATTTCACAGTTTTTTCTGTCGCATTTTTGGTGTGGATGTCGCATTGCAATATGGAGGGAGGGATTTGTAAAGGAGCTATGAAATGAACGAAGAGCCAAAAGACATCAAATCAATTTTTGCAGAAGCGCTTGAAAAGAAAACTGCCGAAGAACGGGCGGCCTACTTAGACAAAGCCTGTGAGGGAGACGGCGATTTGCGGTCAAAAGTCGAGACGCTGCTGAAAGCCCATAACGAAGCGGGTGATTTTCTCGAAGTGCCGGCCTTCGATGCGAAAGTTACCCTGGACGAATCTCCTCTGACCGAAAAGCCCGGTACGAGGATCGGGCGGTACAAGCTGCTTCAATTGATAGGTGAAGGCGGCTTCGGTGTGGTCTATATGGCCGAACAGGAAGAACCAATTCGTCGTCGCGTTGCGCTTAAGATTATCAAGCTCGGTATGGATACCAAACAGGTCATCGCCCGCTTCGAAGCTGAACGCCAGGCCCTGGCGATGATGGACCACGCCAACATCGCCAGAGTGTTCGACGCCGGTGCAACCGATACGGGTCGGCCATACTTTGTGATGGAATTAGTCAAGGGCATACCTATTACCGAGTATTGCGATAAAAACAATCTCGACACACGCCAGCGCCTGGACCTGTTTATTGACGTCTGCAAAGCCGTTCAGCACGCACATCAAAAGGGAATCATCCATCAGGACATCAAGCCCTCGAACGTGATGATTACGCTGCATGACGGCAAGCCGGTGCCCAAGATAATCGACTTTGGCATCGCCAAAGCAACGCAGCACCGGCTCACTGAAAAAACGTTCTTCACTGAATACCAGCAGTTCATCGGCACGCCGGAGTATATGAGCCCTGAACAGGCGGAGATGACCGGTCTGGACGTTGACACACGCAGCGATATCTACTTGCTTGGTATTTTGCTCTACGAGCTTCTCACCGGCACGACGCCGTTCGAAGCTGAGAAGCTTCGCAGTGCCGCTTATGATGAAATCCGCAGAATCATCTGTGAAGACGAGCCGCCCAAGCCGTCAACGCGTTTGAATACGCTCGGCGATGCATTGAGCGATGTTGCCAAACATCGCCACGTCCAGCCGGCCCAGCTTTGCAAAATTGTCCGCGGAGACCTGGACTGGGTTGTGATGAGAGCGCTGGAGAAGGACCGGACCCGCCGATATGAGACAGCCAATGAGTTTGCAGGGGACATCGAGCGGCATCTCGGCGATGAGCCGGTTTCAGCCGGTCCGCCAAGCGTGGGCTACCGACTGAGAAAGTTCGTTCGACGTAACCGTGCGTCGGTAACGGCGGTTGCAGCCGTCGCAGCAGCAATAATTGTAGGCTTCATCGTTAGTACCACTATGTACTTCCGAGCCGAGGCAGAGCGTGACAGGGCGGTGGAAGCCGAGCGTCAGACGGAGCAGCTTCTTGCCCAGGAGCAAGCTGTGACGGACTTCCTCTACACGGACTTACTGGAGTCGATCGATCCGGCCAAGGCCATGGTCCGTGAGGTAACCCTCCGTGAGGTTCTCGACGCTGCGTCGGAGAGGATGGAAGGCAGGTTCGAGGGTGAGCCCCACGCCGAATTAAGTGTCCGCCAGATGTGGGGGCAGATGTATCTGAAACTCGGCAAGTACAAGGCGGCCAAGCGGCACGGGGACCGTGTGCTGGAGATCTTTATGAAGCAACTCGATGAGGAGGATCCTGACATGCTGCTCTTGATGAGGAACCTGGCCGCGCTGTACCTCGAGCAGGGCTGGTATGACGAGGCGGAGCCGGTGCTCGTCAAGGTGCTGGACGCCCAGCGCCGCGTGCTGGGTGAGGAGCATCGGGACACGGTGAGGGCCATCAACTGCCTGATCATGCTATACGAGGCGTGGGGCAAGCCGGAAAAGGCCGACCAGTGGCGTACAAAGCTGCCTAAGAAAGACAAAGAGGAGTAATGACCGGGGCGAAAAAAGTAGCGACCCGGCAGAAGATTAAGAGCAGATGAACTTTTATGGTGAAGTACTATGAGCGCGACAGCAACAAAATTATGGTCAGGTGATTGCCGGTTTCGGAATAGTGTTAAGCATTCGCACCAAATGAGAAGTTGCAGCCGTAATTACTCACACTCGACCGGCGTTGTTGTTCCCATAATTGCGTTTTTGGACCGGCTCCTGTTTGTTGTCAGTGACATTGTGGAATACGCCTTTGGAATGCACATAGGTTTTGCTATCGGCTGGCTGCTTGGGTTATGGACCGGCAATATTTACGCTGAGGAGTGTGAGCCTGTGTATTTCTCGGGTTGGAGTGAGCTTAGGCGGTGGGAGCTGATGCCCTACGAGTTTGCAAGTTGCGGGGCAATTATTGGCGTGATAGTGGGCGCGATTGTGATTGCAGTTGTAAACAGCAGGTTGTCCAGCCACAAAGTCGCCGCTTTGCATGAGAAAGAGGCTACCCCAATAAATTGGAGGGCTAAACACTCTAAATTCCTGCCCCTGC
>JAUXAH010000259.1 GCA_030614945.1 Phycisphaerae bacterium | reverse complement strand
CGAGGCCGTCTCAAAGGTCTCCCCTCGGTGGACCAGCTCGTTGATTATGTCATGCCTGGTCTGCTCGATGAAGGCCTCGCTGGCGCCCGGGTGGATGGGGCGGATTCGGCTTCGAGTACCCTTCCGGCGCCGCCCCAGCTTCGCCGGCTTTCCTGGCAGGGCGATGCTTGCCATCAGCTTGACCCAATGCTCAGGGCTTGGGATTAGCCTGGTGTGAATCTTTCGCTCCGGGCCGTAGGGCTTTTCGATCCAGATGAATCCGACCTCCCTGAGCGCCCTTAGCCATCGCTGGATGGTGCGTTTGGTGACGTGGAATTTCTTGGCGAGCCGCCAGTTCCACAGCCAGCACGTGTCTGGACCGAAGCAGTAGAGATATCCGAGAAAGTCTTTCTGCGATCTGTTCAGCAGGTGGAATTCCTGGCTTCGAATCCAATATGGCAATCGATGTTTTTTCCTTCGTTCGCCCATCCCTGGGATTCCCGATACCCTGTGATATTACTTTTTTTAGTCGGGTGAGTCAATCGCTTTTTTGAGATCCTCGCCGCTGGGATGCGTGTAGATCTGTGTCGAGCTGAGGTTTTTGTGACCTAAAAGCATTTGAGCAACGCGTATCCCCGCTTTTCTTTCGATGCGTGTTCCGAACGTGTGGCGCAAAAGGTGCGGGTGAATGTCACGGCCTATAGAGAGCTTGCCGGCAGACGCGATGATTCGCTGGGTCTGGCGGACGGTGAGTGGGCGCATGCACCACGTGGCGTAAAAGGCGTAGCGCTTTCCGTGGTTGTGATCGCTGAGCCACCACTGCAGGGACATCTTTTCGATTGCATCATAAAGTCGGCCGGAGATTGGGATGGTGCGCTCGTGTTTGTTTTTGGCCTGGTGTTTGTAGATGGTCAACGTGCTAACAGGGGCATTGGGGAAATAGAGCTGCTCTTGTTCGAGCTGCACGAGCTCACCTACCCGGCATCCGGTATCGAGCATCAGCAGCGCCATCGTGTAGTTGCGATGATGGACCCGGGCCGGCGCCGCGTTGTCTGGTGGACGTTGCAAATGGCTGAGGAGTTTGTCGCACTCGTCGGGCGTTAGTGTAGTGAATTGTGGTTGGATCATGATTCAGTCCTTTCATTTTTTCATGAGCAGGTAAACGGTGATTCCGCCGATTAGCCAGCAAGCGATTTGACTGATGGCGATTATGACGAACTTGTTCATGAGAGCTCCTTTCGTTGGGCTTGAATTGGGTCGATACGTTTGAGGATTTGGCAGGTCTCGAGGGCGCGGAGTCGCCGGCATACCATGAAGGCTTTCGAGACCTCGGCGATGAAGTGGTTGTCCCCGAGTTCGAATGCTTCCTGTAGTAGCTGTCGGAATAGTCTTTCGGCGCGGTCGTAGTGACATGTGGTCATAGCTTGGTCGACCAGGCGGATCAGATTCGAGAGTTTTTCGTTTGGTGCCATCGAGCCCTTTCTGCGGCCGCTTTGCAAAAGCGACTTTTCTGATATCAGTATATCGGCTAAAGCGACATCCTGTCAACAGGAAAAACGACATTTTAAAAGCGACATTTTTCCAGGGCGACTGTGATTTGATGTCGCTTTTTAGGGAGAAAGCGACATCGGGATTTGAATTTGACCCCCCTGGGGTGCCGCTCGGTGCCGGAAAATCGATTCTGGGGCGTCTCTGAGCGCCGAATCGCTACCTGGGGGCGTCTCACAGGAGTTCGGTGGAAAAATTTTTGAAGATTTGACCGGAAGGACCTCAGCAGCCTGGGGGGAAGAACTGTCGAGGCCCCCCGATCGAGTCAAATCAGGAGAGGTATAAAGCTGGTGGTCGGATGCTGTGCTGCTGATGGTTGCTATCGGTACGAGCTCGTAGGTACTTGAGAAAATTTACTGCGGCGCTACAAAAGCCGGGAGCTCGCAGCGGCTATCTGGCGCTCGAGTGCAGTCGAGGCAAACGTCTGTGGGCCACATCTCACTGATTTCACTGATAGCTTCCATCAGTTCGATAATGTTCGGCATCTCGCCACGTGCAAATTTTTCGAATAGTTCGTCCATCGTTCAGCTCCTTTGTCCTGAGCAGATTTCGAGTAATGACTTGCCGAGCCAAACGAGCAGCTCGTACCAGAGGGAATCTGAAAGGGGTGGTTGCCGATTCGGTCGGGGCCCACGGGACCGGCGCTGCTGGATGGGCCGGAGCAATGGGTCGGAACAGATATCGTCGATGTCACACCTGCGCAGACAGGACTCGGTCATAAAGACACGCTTGCCCTGGCGATAGCCGATGTGGTGCCATTTGATGGGCTTCGGAAACCAGCTGCGACGGATTTCACGCATCGCTTCATCCACCAGGCTATCATAGACATCACGCTTCATTGGGCCATCCCTTCCAAAAAAACTTTTTCGCCTCGTAAGAGGAAGGGCGAAAAATTTGTCGTTGAAGCTGGGCATCAGTGCCAGCCGTCACGATTGCAAGCACAGTTACAGAATTTGTCGGGCTGTCTTTGTCCGCTGGAACGAGCTTGCTGACGGCTGGCTGCTTTGTGATGACCAGGCTGCTTTGGGGTTGCTTGGGTTTCTATGTGTGGCTGGCTTGCGGAATAGCACACCCTTTTGAAAAAAATGGGTGTGCTGATGTCGTTTCAGGCGGCGTGCGAAGGTGATGTTGTTTTGAGGGTGATAAACATAACAACTAGCCCGCGGGCTACGGGAGTGCTACCCGATTGGATGGGGAGTACGACGTAGCCCGTTCGGGGTTCGTCGTGTGAACCCCGGAGTGGCCCGCCGGTCAGCAGACCACCGGCGGGACTCGCTTGCCGGCAATAGCTACCGGCAAGCGTGGGAGGCCGGACCGGTAGCTGCAACCTTGCGATAAAACTGGCGTTCGAGCCTAGCGAACGCCGTCATTGCAATTGCACGCAGCGTACCGGAGCAAGAGTTCGCTGTCAGGGGGTACGGGTTCCCTGCGGACTCTATGCGATCCGGCCTGGCTAAAATAATCCCTCGCACCTTGTGCGGTTCAATGTCGGTGGTTCGGGGATGGTTGGGACTGGCTTGAGCTGCAAACGTGAAGGGGTATTCGCTTTTTACGGACGGAATTCCCCGCACTTTGTGCGGTGCGACCCCGGACCTTGTGCGGTACAACTTCTGCGAAAGACTGCGAGTGTCGAAGACCGAGCGAATGTCTTTTGCGGTTCGCGGGCGGACGGGTGGGTCGTCCAGTGCCCCCTATTACCACTGCGCCCGGGGCGGCCGGCCTGGGTTGTGTCTTTGCAAGCCATCGATGAGAAAGAAGCGCGAGTTGGGCGTCACGTTCTACACAAAATGAGAATCTTAAAGCATATCCTCAGGGGGTTAATATGAATGAAGTGGTGATGCTGCGTGGAGCCGAACCGAGGGAAATCCTGCAAGCTGCGATTGAAAAAAGAATACCTGCCATTATGTCCTATTTGTCTAAGGGCAAATGGCACGTTGCGAAAGTGCTGCTGACCAATCTTGGAGCCAATAGACTAAGCGTTGAGGTGGGGCCGCAAAGCCGACATACGGGTTTTGAGAGGGCCTCCTGCAATACGTCGCAAGATGGGAATCCGAACGTGGGTACCGGCGCCAGTGAAG
>JAUXAH010000595.1 GCA_030614945.1 Phycisphaerae bacterium | reverse complement strand
TTCGATGATGGGCTCCGGCGGCATGATAGTTATGGACGAGGACACCTGCATGGTCAGGGTCGCGAAGTACTTCACCAACTTTCTACAGAAAGAATCCTGCGGCAAATGCACCCCCTGCCGGGAGGGGTTGTCCCAGATGCTGCACATTCTCGAGCGCATAACCAAGGGAGAGGGAGAAGTCGGCGACGTAGAGGAGCTTGAGGTTTTGGCAGAGCTTTTGGAGGGGACGGCCCTGTGCGCCCTTGGGAAAACTGCCGCAAATCCCATTATGTCCACCATACGCTATTTCCGTAACGAATATGACGCACACATCAAAGATAAGCACTGCCCGGCAAAAGAGTGTCGCGGTCTGTTCCGCTACGAGATCGACCCGGAGGCCTGTACGGCTTGTGGTATTTGTCTGAAGAACTGCCCGGCGGATGCAATAACCGGTGAGAAAAAAGTTTCACATAAAATTGACCAGGAAAAGTGTACGCTCTGTGGAATGTGTTGGGAAAAATGCCCCTTCACCGCAGTGTTAAAGGTATGAGGAAAGGTAAACCAGTGCCTACGGTAACCATAGATGGGTGTAAGGTCGAGGTTGAAAATGGCGAGACGATTTTAGACGCCGCTAAAAAGGCCGGGGTCTGGATACCGACCCTGTGCTATCACCCCGCCGTTTCAAGCGATGCATCGTGTCGGCTTTGTATGGTGGAGCTTGACCCCGCCCCTGCGGCAGGGGTCGGGGTTGACCGCAGTCCCGCACCAATTGAACCAGCAGCGGCGCTGCCGACCGGCAACAAGGCGAGGTCGTTCGCGGAGAGACAATTGGTGCGGGAGAGGCAACTTGTTACGGCCTGTAATTACCCTGTTCGGCGTGACATTGTCGTTTACGTTTCCAGCGAAGTGGCACAGCAGGCCCGTCGCGGCGTGATGGAGCTATTGCTTGCGAGGGCGCCGGAGAGCGAGGAGCTAAAGGCATTGGCCGAACGTATGGGTGTGAAAGAAACGCATTACCCGAAGGTCACGGAGAGTCAGCGAAATTGCATCCTGTGCGGCTTGTGCGTTCAGGTATGTGAGGAGATAATTGGGCAGGCAGCTATCGGGTTTGCCGGTCGTGGCGTGGACCGGGCGGTGACCTCGCCCTTCCGTCAAGCCTCCGAGGATTGCATCGGCTGCGGGGCGTGCGCTGCCGTTTGCCCGGTGGGAACCATCAAAGTGAGGATTCATAAAGACGAGCAAGAGGTGGAGATATCCCCGTTCAAGTCGCGGGCGAAATTGCTTATTTGTGAGGAATGCGGAGCGCCCATTATCAGTATGCAGGTAAGTGAGCAGGCCCTGGGCAAAGTCGAAGCGAATTGTGAGGAATTCCGTGAACGCGTGCGTCTCTGTCCGAAATGCAGGAGGTCGCAGACTGCCG